>CALCPT010000494.1 GCA_937897265.1 uncultured Alcaligenaceae bacterium | reverse complement strand
CCTTTGACGTACTGTATGCCGAGGGTCATGACACACCCAAAATGATGTCGGTTGGCATGCACTGTCGAATTCTCGGTCGCCCCGGTCGTTTTATTGCGCTACAGCGATTTTTAGATCATGTCGCTAAACACGATCGTGTCTGGGTGTGTCGTCGTATCGACATTGCAAGACACTGGAAAGCAAACCATCCTGCGTAAGCAAAAAAGTCCCTTGGCGTTGTCACGCATCAAACACGCTAACCATTTCTATAGAAGGTAATACAGTAGACTAAACAATCTGCCGCTGCCGGAAACAGCAGCAAGGTTTATTTAAATTGGTATAACAAAATACTGGGCACGATCGCCCCGGAGACTCTCATGTTGTTCTTAGTCATTAGCACCCCTCGCCCCGAAAAACCAACCTCAATGGCGAGCACTCGCCACAGCTACTGGGATTGGATGAATCCTTTGCTTGAGTCAGGCCTTGCCGTTTCGGTGCACGCACGGGTTGGCCGTGGCGCAGTCGCGTTGTTTGATGTTGATTCAACCGAAACCTTGCACCGTTTAATGAACGAATGGGGCGACATTGTGCCAGCGCATATGGACGTCTATCCACTGCTTGATCAAGACACTGCAAAGAAATTTTTACAAACCCAAATGGCTTAACACCGCCGTGTGTGGGTGACAACGCCTTTTAGAGAAAACAATGAAAAGACTTCAACGCGCTCTGTGTCTCGCCACCCTTTGGTTAGCGGGCGCCGCCGTCGCGCAGCAAACCAGCTCGGGCCCCTCACAGGCGACCGCCAGCAGCTATCCTAATAAGCCCGTCACAATGATCGTGGCATTCCCGGCTGGTGGCGGCACTGACATCGTCGCCCGTCGGGTTGCGCAGGGTCTGGCCGCGGCTTGGGGCCAATCGGTGATTGTCGAAAACAAAGGTGGCGCCGGCGGCACTATCGGCACGGCGCTCGCGGCGCGTGCCGAACCTAATGGTTACACCATCATGCTGGCCACGCTAGGCAACATGGCGATCAACCCACATCTTTACAAAATGGATATTGATCCCAGCAAAGACCTCGCTGCAATCACCAACGTTGTCGGCGTTACCTTTGTGTTAGTGGCCCATCCGTCTTTGCCGGTCAACAGTGTGCAAGAACTCATCGCACTCGCTAAACAAAAGCCTGGCAAGCTCAACTACTCTTCCTCTGGAATGGGTGGCGCCCCACATCTGGCCATTGAATTGTTGGCCAGCATGACCGGTACGCAATTTACGCATGTGCCGTATAAAGGCAGTGGTCCAAGCTTTACCGATCTGGTTGGTGGGCAAGTCGACTTCACCATGGATAGTCTGCTGCAATCGCTGCCGCACATTCAGTCAGGCCGCTTAAAGGTGTTGGCTGTCCTGGGCGCCAAGCGCACCCCCGTCCTGCCAAACGTAGCTACGGTGGCAGAATCGGGTGTCCCTGGGTATGACTTCACGAATTGGTTTGGCTTTGTAGCGCCCGCACAAACTCCCAAAGCTGTAATTGCCAAATTGCATACTGATATCGCTGCTGTCTTGGCGCAACCCGAAATGCGCGGGCAACTTGAAAAAATGGGCGCCGAAGTCATCGCCAGCACCCCAGAACAATTTACCGAGCAAATCGCGTCAGATACCAAAAAATGGGCGAAGATCGTGAAAGAACAAGGCATTAAAGCCGATTAAGGCGCTTCGGTCCTCGAGGGCTTTGCCCTTCGAGGCGTTTTAATCTTTTGCCCGAATGACTCCTGCAGGCGTTGAAAGCGGCCGGTTTCCCACAACGTCCCCGTTACTCAATACAATTGCACCCTGTAGCCTCAACATTGCGATCGAATGAAAACTGGTAAAGCACTGCCCGCCTTAACGCTAGGCGCAATCGGTGTCGTCTTTGGCGACATTGGTACAAGTCCACTTTACGCACTCAAAGAAATTTTCAGCAGACACCACCCAATTCCGGTCACGCCTGAAAACATACTTGGTCTGCTCTCGATGGTGTTTTGGGCCATCATGGTTCTGGTATCCATCAAGTATGTCGCGATTATCATGCGCGCCGACAACCGCGGTGAAGGCGGCTCGCTTGCCTTATTAGCGCTAATTACTTCGCGCGAAAATCCAGTCTGGCTATCGTGGCTACTCACCATGCTAGGCATCTTTGCCGCCGCCCTGTTTTACGGCGACAGCATGATTACGCCGGCAATTTCGGTCTTATCCGCGGTCGAAGGTCTTGAGATCATCGCACCCGCCCTAAAAGACTTTGTGATTCCGGTCACGGTCATCGTACTGACCGGTTTATTCATGATTCAAAAACGAGGCACTGGCCTGGTTGGCATGTTCTTTGGGCCAGTCATGATTGTTTGGTTTTCGGTGTTAGGCGGGCTGGGTATCAACCAAATCCTCAGGCACCCCGAAGTGTTAGTGGCGCTCAATCCTTATTACGCCTTTCAGTTTATTGGCGACTTCCCCAAACTCGCGTTTTTAGCGCTCGCTGCCGTGGTGCTAGCTGTTACGGGTGGCGAAGCGCTCTATACCGATATGGGTCACTTCGGTCGCTCGCCGATCCGCTTAGCTTGGTTCGGCTTTGTCATGCCAGCCTTAGTGCTGAATTATTTTGGACAAGGTGCCCTGCTGCTGCACGATCCTCAAGCTATCCGTAATCCGTTTTATATGCTGGCGCCCGAATGGGCGTTGATCCCAATGGTCGCGCTGTCAACCGTCGCTACCGTGATTGCGTCGCAGGCGGTCATTTCGGGTGCGTTTTCAGTCGCGCGCCAGGCAGTACAGATGGGCTTGTTACCACGCATGGGCATCATCCACACCTCAGGCAAAGAAGAAGGCCAAATCTATGTGCCCTTCACAAACTGGACACTCTACGTGGCGGTTGTCGCACTCGTCATCGGCTTTAAATCCTCTTCAAATCTTGCGGCCGCCTACGGAATCGCTGTCACTGGCACGATGTTGATCGATACGATACTTATTGCGTTTGTGATGCGTCTGTTATGGCGCTGGCACTGGATTTTTGTGCTGCTAGTCGCCGGTTCTTTGTTGTTCATCGATGTCGCCTTTTTCGCTGCTAATGCAATCAAAATCCCCGAAGGCGGATGGTTTCCACTTGTGGTTGGCTTGGTGTCGTTTACCGTCCTCACAACATGGCGGCGTGGTCGCAAACTGGTCAACCAAGAGATGTCCTCAAGCAGTATGCAAATTGAATCGTTCATTGACTTTACCAATGACGTCCATCGCGTCAGTGGTACAGCTGTATTTATGACGAGCTCCCCCGATGGCGTGTCATCGGCACTATTGCATAACCTCAAGCACAATCAGATTTTGCACGAACGCGTGGTCTTAATGACCATCAAAACAGCCGATAAACCGTTTGTCAAACACTCAAAACAAATTGAGACTCAAGATTTAGGTAAAAACTTTAGTCGCATCATTGTCACCTACGGTTTTATGCAAAATCCAGATGTGCCTCGAGCGCTTAAATTATGCGAAGCACACGGCATGACGTTTGACCTGATGTCGACAACCTTTTATCTAGCGCGTGAAACCGTTGTACGCGCCGCAAAAAGTAGCCTGACGCCTTGGCGGGCGCACATCTTTAGATTGATGTCTAAAAATGCAACCAGCGCCACCGACTTTTTTAAGCTTCCTGCCAACCGCGTCGTCGAGTTAGGAACACAGATTGCGATTTGAAGAGTCTCCCACGTACTTCTAAATAAAGGTTGAGTATCACCATGGCCGCCTTAGAGTTTCGCAGTGACAATTGTGGGCGCGCCGCGCCCGAACTGATCCAAGCGCTTGTTTCAGCTAACGAAGGGTCGGTTTTGGGATACGGTGGCGACGAACTCACCAAACAACTGCACGCGCACTTAAGTGAACTGTTTGAACACCCGGTCAAAGTGTTTCCGGTGCCAACCGGCACCGGTGCAAACGCGCTAGCCTTGGCCGCCGTAGGCAGCCCCTTTGGTGCGGTGTATTGCAGCCCCGAAGCTCATATCAACACCTCTGAATGTAACGCCACCAGTTTTTTTGGCAGTGGCTTGAAAGTCACGCCCGTTCATGGTGTTGATGGCAAAATCGACCCCCTAGCGCTTGACGCAGCAATCAGTAACGCCGGCAAGGGCCAAGCACATAAAAACCAACCCGAGGCCATCAACCTTGTGCAGGCAACCGATATGGGGGCTGTGTATTCGGTGTCAGAAGTCACTGCAATCAGTCAAGTCGCGCGCGCGCATGGCCTTACCGTACACATGGACGGTGCACGCTTTGCCAATGCAGTTGCCACCTTAGGTTGCACCCCAGCCGAACTCACCTGGAAAGCGGGTGTAGACATTTTGTCGTTTGGCGTGACAAAAAACGGGGGGTTACTAACCGATGCGATCGTGGTCTTTAATCCAGACATCGCAAAAAAAATGGGTTTCCACTTACGTCGCGCTGGCATGATATGGTCAAAGATGCGCTTTGCGTCAGCACAGATCCTAGCGTACGTACAAGACGATCTCTGGCTCAGGTTAGCAAGACAGTCAAACACTTCTGCGTTGGCGATTGCCAACGGTATTAAAAACCTAGAGGGCGTCAAACTTATCGCTCCGGTTCAGGCCAACGAACTCTTTGTTGAAATGAACCCCAAGGCCGTTGATGCCCTGATTTCCGACAACGTACTGTTTTATCGTCGCGGGCCTAACCTATTTCGTTTAGTGTGTCGGTGGGATACCACCCAAGACGAAATTGCTCAGTTGATTGCGTTGGTTGATCGACATCGCCTGAAACGCTGAGCTCAACCGACAAGGCGCCTGATCGTTGGCCCAATCAGTTTAGAAATCTGATGTCTATGCTTTGCAAAAAAACGATAACAAACGCCAAACATAGGCTGCAGCAGTGGACGAGAAAATACCCATGCTAGGGTCTGAAGATTCGCACGCCGGTAGGCCTCAGCAAATACGGCCACACCCTGAATCAGCTCACCGTTATCATACTGGCCATACATCGCCAACAAGGCTTGCTGACAGGTCAGCCCAACCCGTTCGGGTTCAAACTGTATCGAATTGATATCCACAAACGCGAGCAACTGCCGCTGGTTGCGACGCGACAAAAATACGATCTCTGCTTCACACAAGGGGCAGAGACCATCATAAAACAAGGTCAGCTTGGGTATCTCTGGCTTCACCATCAAGCTGTTTTCTGTTCAGTGAGCGATAGAGCGACTATCGTTTGTTGACGCATGATGTACTTCTGTATTTTTCCAGTGATCGTCATAGGAAATTCGTCTACAAAACGAATGTGGCGAGGCACTTTGTAATGAGCAATCTGACCTTTACAAAAAGCTCGCACCTCTTCAGCTGTCACTGATTGGCCCTCGCGCAATTTCACCCATGCGCAGAGTTCTTCGCCATATTTTTCGTCAGGTACGCCGATCACTTGGACGTCTTGAATGTGTGGATGGCTGTATAAAAACTCCTCAATTTCACGCGGGTAGATGTTCTCTCCACCGCGAATCACCATATCCTTCAAGCGTCCAACGATATTGACATAGCCTTGATCGTCCATCACAGCAAGGTCGCCAGTGTGCATCCATCCTGCAGTGTCTACGGCCTCGCTGGTTTTTTCGTCGTCGTTCCAATAGCCCAGCATGACCGAGTACCCACGTGTACACAGCTCGCCCGTAACACCTCGGCGAACCACGCGTCCTTCCGTATCGACGACCTTGATTTCGACGTGTGGCTGCACCCGACCGACCGTCGAGACTCGGCGCTCTAACGGGTCATCTGTGGCGCTTTGCAAGGACACTGGCGATGTTTCGGTCATGCCATAGGCGATGGTGACCTCTCTCATGTTCATATCGGCTTGCACGCGTTTCATGACTTCAACAGGGCAAGGTGAACCAGCCATAATGCCCGTACGCAGACTTCGCAAGTCAAACTTCGCGAAGTCTGGGTGCTCAAGTTCGGCGATAAACATGGTGGGCACTCCGTAAAGGGCCGTGCACTGCTCCTCTTGCACTGCCTTCAGGACAGCCAGTGGCTCAAAGGCCGCACTCGGATACACCATCGTGGCTCCGTGGGTCAGACAGCCCAAGTTGCCCATCACCATCCCAAAGCAGTGATACAAAGGCACCGGGATACATAGCCGGTCTTTATCAGTCAATTTGATTGCTTCAGCAACGAAATAACCGTTGTTGAGAATATTGTGATGAGAGAGACAGGCCCCCTTGGGTTGACCCGTTGTCCCAGAGGTGAATTGGATATTGATGACATCGTCAAATTGCAGTTGCGCGCCTAAGGTGTCGACACGCGCAACATCCTCAGGTTGCGCCAGAGCGCTGATCTCATCAAAATTAAACATGCCTGCGGTTTGCTGTGTCCCCAAACGGATGACATGCTTGAGCTCTGGCAATGCACGAGACAGCAACGCGCCGGGCTTAGCGCTAGAGAGCTCTGGCGCCAAATCATTCAAGATTGTCAGGTAATCCGTGGATTTCAGTGCAGGCGCCAGAACCAGTGCCTTGCAGCCAACCTTGTTCAGCGCATAGGCCAACTCAGCGCGCCGATAGGCCGGATTGATGTTAACTAGGACGAGCCCCACTTTCGCCGTTGCAAATTGCGTCAAGACCCATTCTGAGCAATTAGGAGCCCAGATGCCGACGCGATCGCCGGGCTCGAGACCAAGTGCGAGAAAACCGGCGGCCAAAGCCCGTACGCGGGCACCTAGCTCTTGCCAAGTCCAACGAATGCCCTGATCGACGACAACTAAAGCGTCTTGTGCCGCATACGCCGCGACCGTTTTGTCGAAGGCTTGTCCAATTGTGTCACCAATCAATCGCTTGTGACTGGCACCGTGATCGTACGAAGGCTGCACCGCTTGATGTTTGATTTCGGTCATATTGCCTATCCTTGTTTGTGACACGTTTCGGTGATCACATTTATTTTGGATAAGTCTACTACCGTTCTGCAACGACCTTTGTTAGCGCTAAGTTATTTGCGTTTTTGGGGCTGTCGCTGGATACTTCTGTCGATCGTTGATCATTGCCAACCTCAAGGTCAAGGCTTGGCATCAGAGTCAGCCTAAGTTGACGTCAGAGCACGCAACTCCTGCCCAAGATATCGGGCAATTGCCCGCATACCGTACAGCCCAGCTGCGGCTTCAGCGTCGCTGTTGTAGTTGGTATTCGTATTGACATCGTAGGTGTAGATCTCACCTGCTTCGTCAACAATGAACTCAATTCCAGAAATCCCTATCCCGTTTTCGGCGATGAAGCGCTGATAGCGCTCGATGATGGGGTTATCAAAACCCTCGATGATTTGAAAGCGTGGCGCAGGCGTTTGGGGTGCAATTTCACCCACCGGACAAAAAGCATCACCGATCTGGCAGACGTCGGCCGGACAGAGCTCAAATCCTAAAGAAGTATCAACACGCACGGCATACAAGAACTTGCCGCCTACGAATTCGACGCGTGTGATGAAAGGCTGCGGCGCGCGAATGTATTGCTGGATCAGCGTGATGCCGTCGACGGAGGGCTCGAACTGCGCGCTGTTCACATAGTCTTCCAGGGCATCGACGGTATGAAAGAGTTTTACGCCCAACCCTTTGCCTGCACGATTATGTTTAGTGATGAATGAGCCTGTCATCTGACGGGCGGCTTCGATGATGTGCTGCTTACCGACCGCAGCGATGGTGCGTGGAGTCTTAACACCGTAATTCTGCAAAGCTGCATACTGTGCGACTTTGCTAATTTCAAGCTGCAAAGCGCGGCCGTTGTTCACAATTCGCCGACCGTACGCTTCAAGCCAAGACAGCACCGCTGCCGTGTATTCGGGCGCGAAACGGTGATCGCGAGTGTGCGATGAGGCACTCATTCGGTTGTAGAAAACGCCCTCAGGAGGAGGTGCCGACAAGTCCAGTTTACCTTCGTCCAGAAACCACTCTTCGTACGGTAACTCGAGCTCTCGAAAAGCTGCTTGCAACGGCTCTACCCAAGCAGAGTTCTCATGAATTACATATATTTTGGACATTTCTTGTCTTCACGATGCCGGCTATACAAACGCTATCCGGAACGGCATAACCGGACAATCTTGAGCATAATAAAAACTCATTCAAATCTAAACGACATTCTTATCATTTCTTAATAACTAATCGGTCTGAGGTCAAACGAAATTTTTTATCGTTTAGCATCAAATGTCGGCCTCAACGTCAGATAAAGTCGCAACACACAATGTGCGTGTCATGGGTAAACAACCGGCTACATCAATAATAAAAAAAGGATTAGTGTTTCGTGAACACTAACCCTTTGATCTCGAAAATATCTGACTAATCTCAATCATCGTCGTCATCGTCATCATCATCATCGGCTTGTGCCGAGGTATCACGTGACTTTGCCCCAGTTTTGGTAACGGGCGCATTGACAGTGCTTTTCTGGGGTTTCGTCACGACCGCGCTCGGTTCAGGCTGCGTAACAACGGCGTTTGTTGACGACTTCGGAGCAGAGTCACATTCGTGATTACCAAAACGCTTCAGACATAATTGTGCGGTACAGCTCTTTAGATAAGCGTTGCGTGCCTGCGTATTTGTATCGACCCATTCTAATGACTGGTAGGGCACTGACTGCGTTTTCATCTCAGGCTTACACCGCGTGTAGGTTCGATTACCCTCGGTGCGGGTCTCGCAGGTTTCACCGCCCGTAGCCACTTGAACTGACTTTGTGCGTTGAACATACATTTGTTTGTTGCTCACAGGGTAACGTTGAAACGCCGCAGGCGAGCACTCAGTTTGTGCGTTAAGGTATTCTTTTGTTGCGCAACCGGTCATCAACAATGAGAGGCAAATAATGAGAAAAGGCTTCATATCTTTTTGGATTATTTTTTAGTTATTCAACAAACTCTGACTCTTCTGACTTTAACCTAAAGTACAGCTTATTGAAAAGCTCGCGTTGATCGCCTTAGCTAAAACATCGCCCACGTTTATTGGGCACGCTTCCCCCGACCCTTTTTAGTGCGACAGGCTCAGATACCTTTGCTTGCGATCCAATTGGGGCAAAAATATGTCAGATGAATGAGACTCATAGAATGTCTGCCAGATCAATAAATTAAAGGGTTAGTGTCTTGTGAACACTAACCCTTTGATATTATTGGTCGGAACGGAAGGATTTGAACCTTCGACCCCTTGCACCCCATGCAAGTGCGCTACCAGGCTGCGCTACGCCCCGAAAGAACGTAAGTATAGCAGAGCAAACGCCCTATCTCAGGTTAAGCTGCCCAGGTGGCATTGTGGCACTTGAGGCTTGATTGAGTAACTCTTTAATGCTGTGCAATTCGGTGCGTAAAGCCTGCAGTTCAGCCGCGGTTAAGCGCACTGCTGCATCTGGATCTTGTGGGATTTCACGCCCTTCGCTCAAGCGATTGCGCGCTCCGCTGATCGTGAAACCTTGTTCGTACAACAGTTCACGAATCTTACGAATCAATAAGACTTCGTGGTGCTGATAATAGCGACGGTTACCGCGACGTTTGACTGGCTTTAATTGAGTAAATTCTTGCTCCCAATAGCGCAGTACGTGCGGTTTAACGCCACATAAATCGCTAACTTCACCGATTGTGAAATAGCGCTTTGCTGGTATCGGCGGCAAAACGATGGGCGTATCTGAAAGGGTCATTTAGCGTCGTAAAAAAACTTGGCAAGTAAAAGAGTCTGCACAGGCAAGCAAACAACATGCCGACTCAAATCATATAAATTGGATACGAGTTCTAGTTGTGCAGCGCGAGACTCAGCTTTACACAAAGACAACTTAGAGCTTCGTTTTATACATCAGATTGAGGCGCTTCGGTGTGCTCGACGGCACCTTTTAATTTTTGACTTGCATGAAATGTCACCACCCGACGCGCTGCGATCGGAATTGTTTCACCCGTTTTTGGATTACGGCCGGGACGCGGTGGCTTATTTCGTACTTGAAAATTTCCAAAGCCCGAAAGCTTGACCGGTTCTCCACGCGCTAGAGCATCGCGAATTTCTTCAAAAAACGTATCGACGATATCTTTGGCCTCGCGCTTATTCAACCCCACACGATCAAACAGCAACTCGGCTAACTCAGCCTTTGTCAACGTGCGTGATTCTGCTAAAGAATGTTCATTTGTCATTTCTTAATTTCCGACATTCTGGTTTAACGTGAACGGGCTTGATGGGCGCTTTCGAGTGCAGCCCGAATCTTAGTCATACATAGATCGACCTGAGCCTCATCCAGCGTGCTCTCAGTGTCTTGCAATGAGAGCCTAAATGCAAGACTCTTTTCATTTGAGTCCGCTTTTGCCGGGTCGCGCCATAGGTCAAACAAACCAACATGTTGCACCACAGCAAGGGATGGATCCGATGCGATCGTCTGATGAATCGTGTCAAGTAACGCTTGCACAGCTTTGTCAGCCGAGACCCAGATCGCCAAATCGCGTTGCACCATGGGCTGGCGTGAAAGCTCGCGCAAGCTTGGCATTGGCAAACCGGCTAGCGACTCAAGAGACACCTCAAACAGCACAGGTGCCGACGCAAGCTCTTGTTGCTGTACCCAGCGAGGATGTAGTTCACCCAGCCAACCAATAACGACTTGGCCCAGTTCGACACGCGCGCTGCGCCCCGGGTGCAACAGTGCATGTTGAGCAGGCACAAACCTTAATTGCTCAGCCTGCGCGCTAAACAGGACTTCTAGGTCACGTTTGACGTCAAAGAAATCGACTGCCCGGCTTTTTTGTCCCCATTGATCTTCAGTCGCAGCCCCCCAAGCGGCAGCAGCTAAGAACTGTGGTTGATCAACGCCCGCCACAGTCAGAGGGCCGTCAGGTACGCCATTGGAGCGTTTAAACACTCGGCCAAGCTCAAATACACGCACGCGTGATTGCTTACGGTTTGCGTTGTAGCAAATATTGGCAATCAGGCCAGGCAACAACGACGAACGCATCACAGCCAATTGGCTAGCAATGGGGTTGAGCAGCCGGATCGGATCCGCATGCCCAAGCATGTCGGTCTCCCAGGCTTGTTCAACAAACGAAAAATTAATAACCTCTTGGTAGTCAAGTGCCGCTACCTCGTGTCGCACAATATGCGCAGAACGGGTGGTCTCGGGCATCATCGTCATGCGAGCCGCAGCCAATGGAGGTAAGGCTGGAATACTTTCAAAGCCAATGATACGGGCCACTTCTTCGATTAAGTCTTCTTCGATTCGAATATCAAATCGGTACGAAGGTGGTAACACCACAAACTGATCACCTTGCACTGTGAATTCAAACCCCAAACGAGTAAAGGTTTGCGCAACATCTTCTTGCTTGACCTTCACGCCCAACACCCGATGGCAGCGCGATAGACGCATGGTGACTGGCTCACGTGTTGGCAGCTTGAGATGTTGATCATCAATCGGCCCAGCCTGCCCCCCGCAGATATCTAAAATCAACTGGGTAATCAAGTCAAGATGCTCAGGGATCTGTTCAAAATCAACACCACGCTCAAAGCGATGGCTGGCCTCTGAGTTCAACTTCAGTTTGCGAGCACGACCAGCAATCGACTCAGGCCACCAGAACGCTGCTTCAACATAAATGTTGGTCGTATCGAGCGAAACGGCTGTTGAGGCACCACCCATGATCCCGGCCAAACTCTCTGGTACATCAGCACTGGTGATGACACCCATTGACGGATCAAGAGTAATCGTTTGATCGTTTAATAAAGTCAGTGTTTCACCGGCGCGTGCCCATCGCACTTCAATCGCTGGCTTAGGCATGCGATCCAAATCAAACACATGTGTTGGGCGCCCAAGCAACAACATCACATAATTAGAGATGTCGACTAAGGCGGTGACCGAGCGCTGCCCTGCCCGCTTCAAACGTTCAACCATCCAATCCGGCGTCTGAGCGCGCGCATTGACACCGCGTACGATCCGCCCTGCAAAACGGCCGCACAGATCTGGTGCCTGTACCGTTACTGGAATTACCTCATCGAGCGTTGGCTTGATCGTAGCAGTCTGCGGAACGCTCAACGGTGCTCCAGTTAAGGCGGCCACTTCGCGCGCGACCCCTAAGATAGATAAGCAATCCGCGCGATTGGGCGTGAGCTTAAGCGTAAACAATGTGTCGTCAAGATCTAACGCGTCGCGCACATTGGCGCCGACCTTAGCGTCAGTCGGCAATACCAACAAGCCCGCATGCTCTTGCGATAATCCCAGCTCTTTTGACGAACACAACATGCCAAACGACTCAACACCGCGCATCTTGGCCACGCCAATTTTCATGTCACCCGGCAGCACAGCACCAACGGTAGCCAAGGGCACCTTCAAGCCAGCGGCTGCATTTGGCGCGCCACATAC
>CALCPT010000493.1 GCA_937897265.1 uncultured Alcaligenaceae bacterium | reverse complement strand
ACCCCGTCGGGGGTATTGACTGCCGGCAAGTATGGCGTTGGTATGCTGTCCTTAGGTGCTGGTTTACCAGGCGGCCCGCAAAAGCTTGCCGAGCAATGGAAGCTAGGTGAAGAACAGGCTGCAAAATTTGGCAAAACCATGAACCGCGAAGACTGGCGCTTGGTGGTCAATATCCATGTCGCCGAAGATGACGAAACCGCGATGCGTGAGGTCCGTGTGCGTGAGCGGGTTGAAACGCTGAGCTACTTTAGTGAGACGCTCGGGCGTCCACCGATGCGCAGCGAAGATCCCTTGGGCGATGGCCTGAAAGCGGGGACGACGATCGTGGGTTCACCCGAGACTGTGGCAAATGGTATTGCTCGCTTGCTTGAATTTACCGGCGGTGGGGCGGGCGCGGTCATGTTCCGCTCACACGAGTGGGCTACGCGCGAGCAAACGCTGCGCAGTTATGAGCTTTTTGCTCGCTGGGTGATGCCTAAATTTCAGGGCAGCATGGATTCCTTATTTGCCTCGCGCGCCTGGGTCAGTGATAACCGGAGCGGCATTTTTGGCCCACACATGGGGGCGATGCGTAAAGCCTTTACCGATGCTGGGCAAGACGTGCCTGATCATATGCGCCTGAAGTTGCACACGGGCCCAACCCCGTTAGTTGAAAAATAAAAGGGACGGTTGCTTAGTGATATGCCATCAGGCACTATGTCGAGCTCTGTCACCTCTCTTTGTTCCCATTAAATTTTAGGATTTAACCCATGGATCTCAGTCGCTTTCCACGCCGTCGCTACTCGCAAGGCCCGTCGCCCATCGAGTTTTTGCCTAACTTCACTAAAGCCTTGGGTGGACCTCGGGTGTGGATTAAACGCGATGACATGCTGGGTTTGGCTCCGGGTGGAAATAAAACCCGCAAGCTCGAATTCTTGATGGGCGATGCTCTGGCAAAAGGCGCAGATACTCTCGTGACCTGCGGTGCGCCGCAATCAAACCACTGCCGCATCACGCTGGCTGCGGCTGTCAAAGAGGGCCTGAAGTGTCGTTTTGTGATTGAAGAGCGGGTGCCGGGTAGCTATAAGTTTGATGCCACTGGCAACCAGTTTATGTATCGCTTATTGGGCGTTGAGGCAGTGACAGTTGTACCAGGTGGCAGCAACATGGCCGAAGCGATGGAAAAAGTCGCCCAAGAGGTGCGTGCCAGCGGCGGCAAGCCCTACATCATCCCGGGTGGTGGCTCAAACGCGATTGGCGGTTTAGGCTACGTTGCCTGCGCCCAAGAACTGCAGCAGCAGTTGTTGCAGATGGGGCAGTCGATGGATCACTTTGTGGTGGGTTCGGGCAGCTCGGGCACACACGGCGGTTTGGTGGCTGGTTTTCTTGGCAACAATATCCAAATCCCGCTGGTCGGTATTGGTGTGAGTCGTGACCCTTCAGATCAAAATCCGCTCGTACATAAAGAGGCACAGGCGATTTTGGATTTGCTCGGGGTCAAGATTCAGGTACCTGCTGAGGCCGTCTTGAGTTTTGGTGACTGGTGGCGTCCCAAGTATTCGATCCCAAATCCTGCGATGGTCGAGGCCGTGCAAATGCTGGCTCGCACCGAGGCGATTTTGCTTGATCCGGTTTATACCGGCAAGATCATGGCGGGGTTGATCGGCTTAAGTCGCAAGGGCTATTTCAAACCAACCGACAATGTATTGTTTTTACATACCGGCGGCGCAACTGCACTGCATGCATACGAATCTGTTGTGCTTGGGGATCCCGCAGACGCAGCGTAAAGCTCAGCCTCGTGACAAAGGTAACTGCCACACTCTGTATCCAGGATGGTTCAAAACGGGCAAAGCCTGTGACGTGCGTAAGGCGCTGGTTGGCCTTGATGCAGAAGTAGGCAAGGGCAGTTGCTTTTGCTCAGCATGTGCTCAGCGAGGGCCACTCGCTTGAGCTGCCCGCATCCGATGCGATAGCAGTTTCTCAGACCTGCGGTGCCATTTAAAATATAAATATATCCGGAGACAATAAAATATGAAACTTGGTTTAATAGGCCTTGGCAATATGGGCCATCATTTTGGTAACCGGTTTTTAGCAGCAGGTCATGAGCTTGTTGTATTTGACAATAATCCTCAGGCCTTGGCGCGCTTAGCGCAAAAAGGCGCGCGCGTGGCGGCGAGTGCCCAAGCGATGGCGGATGAGGTCGAGTTTGTCTTGCTCTGCTTGCCCATGCCCTCAATTGTGGAGTCTGTGGTGCAAGGCCCAGCCGGCGTGATGCACGGCCAGGCCGTCAAAGTGATTGTTGATTTATCCACGACGGGGCCCTCGGTGACCGATTCGGTTGCCGCCGCCGCGGCTAACAAACAGATTCATTGGGTAGGGGTGCCAGTGAGTGGGGGCACCACCGGAGCTGAGAAGGGAACCCTAACCCTGATGGCATCGGGTCCCAGCACAGCGTTCGAACAGGTCAAACCCTTGTTGTCGGTTTTGGGCACGAATATTTTTTACCTAGGCGAGCAGGCAAGCTTGGGGCAAACCATGAAAATCATCAACAACACGCTTTGTGCCGTCAACATCGTGGCGAGTTGCGAAACCCTGGTGTACGGTGCCAAAGCCGGTTTAGACGCCAAAACCATGTTAGACGTGATCAACGTGTCGAGCGGGCGCTCCTTTATTACTCAAGAAAAAATGCCGCAGTGTGTGTTGACTCGCGAGTTTCCGACCCGCTTCACCACCGATTTATTACACAAAGATATTAAACTTTGCGTCGAAGAAGCTGAAAAGCTTGGCGTGCCGATGACGGTCAGCCCGGCGGCTCGCCAGTTTTTATCCTTTGCGATCGGCCAGGGCGATGGGCCTAAAGATTATGCCAATGTTATCAAGCACATAGAGGGTTGGGCGGGTGTAGAGTTTGGTGCAGCAGTTTCTAAAGATTCGTAAGATTGATTTGTAGTGTTGTCTAATCTTTTTCATCGAGGTACTTATGAAATTTCGTGTTCTTGCTAGCGTGACATGCTTGGCCGTGATGCTGACGGCAAATCCAGTGTTTGCCCAATCGGCAGAGTCGACTAAGTTGGGCGACGAAAAATATGAACCGCGTGTCGGTCAAAGTGGTAAAGACGTGATCTGGGTGCCGACCAACGACGCTGTGGCCGACGCGATGTTGAAAGCTGCGAAAGTTAAACCTACCGACTTGGTGTACGACTTGGGTGCGGGCGATGGCAAGATCGCCATCGCAGCGGCTAAAAACTTTGGTGCCACTGCTGTTGGTATTGAGTACAACAAAGATATGGCTGAGCTCGCCAAGCGCAATACTGAGCGTGCAGGAGTTGCAGACAAAGTCAAAATCATTAACGGCGATATTTTTGTTGAGGATTTTTCAAAGGCGACGGTCGTAACGATGTATTTGTTGCCCGATCTGAATTTGAAGATTCGTCCAACCATCTTAAAAATGGCGCCGGGTACCAGGGTTGTGACAAACTCATTCAATATGGGCGATTGGGAGCCCGATGACACGGTGGGTACCGGCTACGCCCAAGGATATTTTTGGGTCGTACCAGGAAACGCCGCGGGCAAGTGGTCGTTGAAAGGGATGGAGGGCTCGCAGCAGCCGGCAACTTTAGAGATCACCCAGCGTTATCAGCGCGTCGGGGGGGTCTTAAACATCTACGGAAAATCGCAACCGATTTTGGGTGCGACCTTAACTGGTAACCGTTTGAAGTTTTCTTTTACTGATCACAGTAACCAGTCGCGGATTGTTGAGGTGACGCTGAACGGCAACGAGTTCTCGGGGCAGGTGCTTGAGAACTCACCTCTTTATTCTATTACCGGCACACGTAACTAATAATGACTACCCCCACGACCCCGAGCAATCAACCGACTCAACAACTCAGTACTTTCAGTGCCATCGCAATCATCGTTGGCATTGTGATTGGCGCAGGTATTTTTAAAACACCTTCAATGGTTGCCGGCGTCACGGGTGACGCAGGGTGGTTAATTGTTGCTTGGGTGCTTGGGGGCGTCATCTCGTTGGCCGGAGCGCTTTGTTATGCAGAGCTTGCGACCACCTACCCGCATGCGGGGGGCGACTATCATTTCTTAGCACGCGCCTTTGGCAAGCCTGCCTCGTTTTTGTACGCTTGGGCTAAGGCAACCGTCATCAACACGGGATCGATCGCTTTACTGGCGTTTGTGTTTGGCGACTATATGAGTAAGGTGGTGAATCTTGGACCCCACTCAACGGCGTTGTGGGCGGTTGGCGTTGTAGTCGCGATGACGCTGATTAATCTGATTGGTTTACATGCAGCCTCGTGGGTACAAACGTGCCTGACAATGATCGAAGTCACCGGCTTAGTATGTGTGGCGATTGCAGGATTTGTGTTGTCGGGCGATGCACCTGCGTCACCCGCCTTATTTTCGTCTTCGCCGAGTTTAGGGATGTTCGGCTTGGCGATGGTGTTTGTACTTTTGACCTATGGTGGCTGGAACGAAGCGGCATATATTTCAGCTGAGGTTCGTGGCGGTAAGCGCGCAATCGTGCCGGTCATTGTGATCAGCATCATGATTTTGACTTTGATTTATGTGCTCTTCAACATTGCGGTGTTGGCCGGTTTAGGCTTGTCTGGTTTGGCGGGCAGCAAAGCGGTTGCGGCCGATCTGATGGGTAAGGCCTTTGGTCCTTGGGGTGAAAAACTGCTTGGAGTTTTTGTGGCTGTGTCTGCCTTGACCAGTATTAATGCGACCATGATTGTGGGGGCACGCACCAATTACGCCTTAGGGCGCGACTGGCCCGCACTGCGTTTTATGGGCAACTGGCACGCGAAGAGCTGGGTAAATCAAATCATGCGCCCGCCAAGACTAAGGTGACTGAGCAAGAGATTGATGCAA
>CALCPT010000492.1 GCA_937897265.1 uncultured Alcaligenaceae bacterium | reverse complement strand
AACCGCGCATCGACTCCGATGATTCGGTTTGTTGCCGACAAACGTTTCTCTGCTGATGCCCAACAAGCTACCGTATCGCTGAGTATGTTGGCGCAACATCCTGCACAGCAAGAGTCGCTTTGGAGCGATCTTGGTAGTTCGCTGTTCAACGGTAGAGATGGGCGCTTGCCCGCATTTTTTCAAAACATGCTGCCTGAAGGGGTTTTTAGAACCCACCTTGCGCAAATGCGAGGATGTCGAGAGGATGACCATTTTGCTTTATTTGCTGCCTGCGGACTTGACCTACCAGGAGCAGTCAAGGCGCTTCCTGCGGCGTTAACCAAAGACCAGTTGGCTACACTTCTCACGCAAGATAATACGCCGCTAGACATGTCGGTGACAGCAGCTCCTTTGCCATTAGGGGGCTCAATTTCTGGTGTGCAACCCAAGTTGGGGTTGATTGAATTAGGTGGGCGGTATGTTGCACGTAAACGCCAAGGCGTCACTCGAATTATTGGCAAATTGCCGCAAATTGATCGGCCCAGGCTTCCAGAGGTTGAGCACTTAAGTCTTGGGCTCGCACAAGCTGCGGGCGCGAGTGTTTGCGAGCATAAGTTAGTACCTTTAGCGCAGATGGATATCGAGCATGGATACACGCTCGGGGGTAGCAGTCATTTCTTAGCAGTGACGCGATTTGATCGCGATGGCCCCAAACGGATTCATTGCGAAGACTTTGCTCAAGTGTTGAATGTTGATCCCCAGCAGAAATACACGGGTGCGTCGTATGCAGCAATGGGATCGCTGATGATGCGCTTTCCTGAAAGCTTAGGCGTGAACGCTGTGCACGAGCTCTTGAGGCTCTTGGTCATTAACGACCTAATGGGTAATTACGATGCGCATCTGAAAAACTTTTGTTTGATCTATCCTGATGGTCGAACACCCTATTTATCGAAAGCGTTTGATATCGTTGCGTGGTCTGTTTATCTGGGCGGGCAGGGCAGCGCTTTGGCGCTTTACCGAGACACTACCGCCGGCACAAAGCCGCCGATCGGGCTAAGCCCAGCAACGCTCAGAGTCTTTTGCGAGCGCATTGGTATCGCAGAAAAACCTTGTGCCAGCGTGATTAATGAAACGGTGTCCAAAGCGTTTGAGCGGTGGCCTGAATTAATTGAAAGCAGCTTGATGTATGACGCGCAAAAGGAGAAGCTGTTGGCACGGTTAGCGTCGCATCGGTTTGCGAAAGGATTGCGAAGGCGCGTCTAATGCGCGACTGCGTCAGGCGTAGCGTTTTTGTGCAACGCTGAGTAAGCAGATGCTGCTAATGTGACTCAACCTGAAACATCTGTTTCATGCAAATCCGCGTCGATTTACGAAAATCTAAAATGCCTGGTGATGACCGAGGTTTTGGTGCGTATATTGTTACTAGACACCAAAAACTGAGCACAAAACATGTCAACGCAACAGTCCCGCAAGGCCATTGCTGTCGGAGCAATCGGAAACATTCTTGAGTGGTACGACTTCGCGATCTATGGGTATTTTGCGACTTCGATTGGTCGGGTTTTTTTTCCTAAAGCAGATCCTGTTGCACAAGTGTTGATGGCCTTTGGTATTTTTGCCATTGGCTTTTTGATGCGACCGATCGGCGGGATTGTGATTGGGTATGTCGGCGATCGTGTCAGCAGACAAACCGCGCTCACTGTGTCGATCGTGGCGATGGCGATACCAACCTTTCTGGTCGGGATCATGCCGGGTTACGACACAATTGGGATCGCAGCTCCAATCCTGTTAACACTTTGCCGCATCATTCAGGGGCTTTCGGTGGGCGGCGAGTACCCGACCTCTTTGGTGTATATGATTGAGAAAGCCCCAGCAAACAAGCGCGGGTTCGTAGGAGCCATGGGTTCGAGCAGCGCCTATATCGGGATGCTTTTGGGCTCTGGGGTCGGTGCAGCACTCGGAGCGGTCTTGTCACCCGAGCACCTCGACGCCTGGGGGTGGAGGATTCCGTTTCTGTTTGGTTTGGTCATCGGCTTGGCGGGTTATCTCTTGCGCCGCGGCTCGCCCGAGCATCCTGGCCACGTCCGCGCAGTCCTGACGAATCCTGTTGTTGAGGCCTTTAAAAATCATCGCCTATTGCTTGTAAAACTCTCAGGAGTTTCAGCATTTCTCGCGGTGTCTTTCTATTTGATTTTTGTGTATATCGTGAGTTGGCTAGAGTTGGTAGACAAGATTCCACCTAGCAAATCTCTAGAAATCAATACCTTAAGCATGATCGTGTTGGTGCCTCTCACACTCTTAGCCGGTGCGTTGTCTGACCGTATTGGTCGAAAACCGGTGTTAATCATAGGTGCGCTCGCTGGTTTGATTTTTTCAATCCCACTTATGTACGGGATGTATCACCAAAGCACTCTAGTCATTCAGCTATCCCAACTCGGATTTGCTCTAGTGGTTGGCTTGTTTAATGGGGCTATGCCCGCATTGATCGTTGAATCAGCCCCCGCGTATATCCGCACGACCGTTGTGGCGCTAGGCTACAACTTAACGATGGGTATTCTTGGCGGCCTGACTCCCTTAGTCGCTTCATGGTTGATCCATCGAACTGAAAATGAGATGGTGCCGGCGTATATGATCGTCGCGGTGGCCGCCATATCGCTGATTGCAGTGCTGTTTGTCTCTGAATCGTATAAAAAAGACATTTGAGCGGTTGCGCGACGATCCGCGGTATTTAGGGCCAACTTGACGCGACGGAACCCACCGACGCTCTTTTGCGCTCAAATCCAGCCGGTCTGATGCGCTGACTAACGGGCCTAGGTGTTGCAACGTAGTAACCCCCGCTCATGCTAGAATGCGCACTTGGTTTGGAGGCGTGCCCGAGAGGCTGAAGGGGCTCCCCTGCTAAGGGAGTATGTGAGCTAAAACTTGCATCCAGGGTTCGAATCCCTGCGCCTCCGCCAAGTAGTTAATGAACATGCGCCTTTCGGGGCGCTTTTTCTTTTCTTATTCCATTTCGCATGCCTATGATCGGCCGATGCCCGCAGGCGCATCGCTGCGGCAGAGATTGCAGCGTATGCGCTAGCCGTTGATACTCAAGATGAGTTGGCCGTTGGGTTCTACATCAAGCAACCGCAGGTGTTGGCGACCCAGCAGGCGTTATGCTTGTTACAGACTGATTAGCCGCGTCAATCACGCCGCTTACCATCTCGGCAGTCACAGCAGATAACGTCCATCCAAGGTGGCCATGCCCAGTGTTGTAAAAAACATTGGCATGACGACCCCGACCAACGCGAGGCATCATGTTTGGCATCATCGGACGCAGACCTGCCCACGGCACAACTTGCCTGGTATTGACACCCGGAAAACATTGCTCGACCCAATTAATCAGCGGCCGAATGCGGTCAGCGCGAATATCTTTGTTGTAGCCATTGAACTCTGCAGTGCCCGCGACACGAAAGCGCTCAAGCCCGAGACGACTTGTGACGAGTTTCGTTTCGTCATCCAGCAAGCTGACCTGAGGTGCACAAGCTTGACTTTGTGCATCAAGTAAATTGACTGTAATCGAGTAGCCTTTGACCGGATACACATTGACACGATCGCCAAGCTGCGACGCCAAGTTACGGCTGGCAACGCCCGCACATACGACAACGCTATCAAACTTAATGTCTTGAAGATTTTGCTCTTGTTGTAGCGTTACGGTGGCTTGAGTGCCGTTGCTTTGAACGCGCGTAACGTCTTGCCCGAAAAGCATGTTCACACCTAGGCGCTCAGCGGCTGCGGCAATCCCGACCGTAAATTTATGGATGTCACCCGTGCAATCGCTTTCGGTGAAATACCCTCCGTAATAGTTTCCGGCTAAGGTTGGTTCGATCGCACGCATTTCATCGGGGCTCACTGCTCGACGCTCAAGCCCACCCGCGGCGAGCAGGGTTGAGACTTTACCGGCATGTTCAAAGCCTTTCTTATCGCGATAGATATGCAGGATGCCGAGCTTTTTTAAATCAAAATCAATGTTTTCATTTTGTGCCCAAGCAAATAAATGATCGCGGGCCGCGATCGCGAGTTGGGTCGTTTCGATTGTGTGTTTACGGTAGTTTGGAAGATTGCCAATAAATTCTGCAAACCACGAAACTTTGTGCCAGCTCGGTTTTGGATTGACGAGTAAGGGGGCGTCGCTTTTCAGCATCCATTTCATTCCCTTGAGAATAGTTGACCAGTGATTCCAGACTTCAGCATTTGAGGCAGAGAGTTGGCCACCGTTTGCAAACGAGGTCTCCATGGCCGAGTAGCGATGCTTTTCGATGAGTGCGACTTTGTAGCCACGTTTTGCTAAAGCGTAGGCCGTGGTTGCGCCAGTAATGCCACCACCAATGACAGCGATTGATTTCATGAGAGTTAGCTCCAAACGTCGATAGGGTTGGGTGCGAAAACCAGATGTTTTCTACACGCCCCCTCTGTTTGGTACCTGAGAGATTCACATTCAGACACAAAAGTTGAATGTTTGCTCCTGCGGTGTGCCGCATGACGAATCGCGGCAGCTCTTCAGAGTGCAAGATCTAAATCGGTCCTTTTGCCTGAGAGTTTCCGGGGCGGTTGCTCCTTCGGCGCCTGATGTTTATTAAACATGTAGGGCTCTCCCGATCGAGATTTAAGATGCATTATTACACGTGTTGAATATTTTTGACTAGTCAGAAAGATGTTCAGAAACAAAACTTCTGAAAAAACTCATGACTGGTGCCATGGTTGACCCGGTTAAGGTGATGTAAGCAAACTGAGCCGAGGCATTGAGTGCAGGTTTAATTTTTAGTTCAACCAACTTGCCCGCTTTGATTCCCGCTTTTGCTGCAGCAATAATGCCAAGAAAAATAGCGTCTGTGCGATGAATGGTATCGATCAGGCTCGTCACGTCTTCACACTCAAGTGTCGTCATGCTTTTTGGATCGGCTTTGGAGCCATAGCGTTCGATAATAATGCGCGCCACTTCATCCGCAAGTGGCGTTGAGGCAATCGGATAAGCAAGCAGATCTTCAAGGCTGACGCTGCGAGCTTGGGCCAGCGGATGCTCTGTTCGGCAGACAAATCCTGCACGTAGTTGCCTAAGAAATTCGATATGCAGATCTGGGGCGGGTGTGACACGACGCACATCTACAACCAGCGCATCGAGTTCTCTGGCCCTAAGCTGCATCAGTTGCAATTCAGTCGAGCCACGCGCAACCGTGGTCTGTATATGGGGCCTATGTGTGGCGACATGACACAAAAGTGGCGTCATCAATAAGGCGCCAGGCCCCGAGCCAAGTCCAACGCGAATTTTTCCACCACTGCCTTGTTGGAAGAGCGTGGCGTTGAGTTTGAGGGCCACCGCACCTTGCACAATTTGCCTTGCACGATGAACGATATCTTCGCCGAGCGGTGTCAGTACATTGCGTTTGCCAATACGATCAAAAAGCTTGCCGCCAAGCTCTTCTTCTAAGTTCTGAATGCTGCGACTTAAGGCAGACTGGGTAATAAATAATTTGTCTGCAGCACGGCTAAACGACCCTGTGTCTGCGAGGCCGATTAAATGCTCTAAGCTTTTGATATTCATAGGATCAAATCATATCAATGTATTCATAAAAATCATAGTTATTATAAAAATAATACATTAGACACATGATTTATCAAGGATTAGCATCTTCCAAACAATCCCTCAAACTCTAATGGATCCATGATGAATATGCGCCAACGTATCGCTTTATCCGCAAGCACGCTGCTCAAACATGCCGTGGCAACACTCATGCTTTTTTCACTGGTACACACATGCGGAGCAGAAACTTTTCCTGATAAACCGGTCAGCTTGATGGTGCCGTACCCAGCCGGTGGTTTATCGGATGTGATCGCTCGGTTTGTCAACATGCCGTTATCTAAACAACTGGGGCAGCCAGTGATCGTTGAGAATCTTGGGGGCGCTAGCGGATCGATTGCAGCGCAAAAGTTGCTAAATAGCCCTGCCGATGGCTATCGCATTTTTCAAGGCTCACCAAATGAGCTGATTCTTGCGCCACTCGCAATGAAGGCGGTTAAATTCAAAAGTGAAGAATTCAAGCTAGTACAGATGATCGGTTCGGCACAGATTGCCGTGCTGGCAAGAAAAGACCTGCCCGTGAGTAACATGGATGAGTTAGTTGCCTATGCACGCAAGCAGGCCGAGTTAGGTAAGCCAATCACTTATGCGAGCGTTGGTGTGGGGTCGTTCTACCATTTGCTTGGTGAGCATCTGTCGAAAGTCACAGGCGTTGCGATGTTGCATGTACCCTTCAAAGGCGGCGCGCCGGCAGCACAAGCGGTGATGAGTGGAGAAGTTGATATTTTTCTGTCGCCCTATGGAAAAAGCTACGATGAGCAAAGTAAATCAGGTTTGATCAAAATCCTTGCCATGCTCAACCAAGAAAGGCTCGAGGGTGTAAAGCAATATCCTGCTATCGGTGAAAGCAAAGAATTAAAGAATTTTATTTTTACCATCTGGACGGGTTATTTTGTACCGCAAAGCACACCAGAGGCAGTCGTGAATACTTTGTATAAGGCAATTACAGCGTCGCTAGAAGATCCAGCCGTGCGCAATGGGCTCACACTCAACAGCCTGCTGATCGCACCGCCTTTGTCGCAAGCCGAGGTCGCCCGCGTGTACGCTGAAGGCGTCGAAAAATTTCGTGCAATCGCCAAGTCGATAGATTTACAGCCGGAGTAAAGCATGCATCCACATCTTGAAAGCTTAAAGTTAATTGCCGATGAGTTCACGGCCGTTCGTCGTGACATACATAAACACCCTGAGCTTGGCTATCAAGAACGTAGAACAAGCGAGCTAGTTGCCAACCAGCTAAGATCCTGGGGCTATGCGGTGACGACAGGCCTAGGCCAAACGGGTGTCGTTGGGCAATTGAAAAAGGGCACTGGTACTAAATCGATCGGCATCCGTGCCGATATGGACGCCTTACCGATTGAAGAAGCCACTGGTCTAGCGTACGCAAGCTGCCAAACGGGTGTCATGCACGCATGCGGGCACGATGGGCATACGGCGATGCTCTTGGCCGCCGCAAAGTTTTTAGCCGAGTCTGGAGACTTCAACGGCACTCTGAATTTGATTTTTCAACCAGCCGAGGAAGGACTCGGCGGCGCAAAGACAATGATGGATGATGGCTTGTTTGAGAAGTTTCCTTGCGATGCGATCTTTGCGATGCATAACATGCCAGGGATGCCGCCCGGGCAGCTAGTTTTTAAAGATGGTCCGTTTATGGCTTCAAGCCAAAATATCACCATTACGCTTGATGGCGTCGGTGGTCATGGAGCTATGCCACATTTCGCCGCTGATCCAGTCGTTGCCGGGTGTGCCATTGTGATGGCATTGCAATCAATCGTCTCTCGCAATACGCCGCCGCTCGAAATGTCGGTGATTACGGTGGGATCATTTCAGGCGGGGCAGGTTAATAACGTGATCCCGCAGCGCGCTGTACTAAAGCTGAGTGTGCGCGCGCTTAATCGCGAAGTGCATGCCATGCTGAAAAAACGAATCGCAGAGTTGGTGCAAGCTCAGGCGCAAAGCTATGGCGTGACTGCTGCCGTTGATTTTGTAAGTGGGTACCCAGTTCTAGTAAACACAAAAGAAGAAACAGATTTTGCGCGGGCAGTGGCGTGTGAGTTGGTTGGCGCGTCGAACGTTAATTTGAATGCTGCGCCTCTTACAGGAAGCGAGGATTTTGCGTTTATGCTTGAGCAACTGCCGGGTTGTTATTTACTGATTGGCAACGGAGACCAAAGCACAGGAGGGCATGGTGCTTGCATGGTGCATAACTCAAACTATGATTTTAACGATCATAATGTGAGTATCGGTTCTGCCTATTGGGTATTACTGGCCGAGCGATTTCTAGTTTAAGGTCCACGCTGTTTAGAGCGTTCCACGAACATAAGGGATCTGCTCTTCGTCGTAAATCCGGTAGATCAGATCAAGAAGATTTCTGATCTCTTCGGATTGATCCATCGCACGCACACTCATAATGATAGGCGAATAGGCGTGACGTTCATTTAAATCTTTATAAATGATATCGTCGCGCTTCATTCCAATCAGGCTATTCGGTACGATCGCAATGCCTTCACCCGCAGCGACTAAGCCGATTGCAATCTGAAGTTCACGCACTTCAATAATTTTTTTAGGTGTCAACGCTCGATCGTGAAAGGCGGATAACACTTGATCAGCAAAGCTTGGGCGGGGCGCCTTCGGAAAAACAATCAGCTTGTCATGAATCAGGCTTTTTAAATCTAGGCTATCAGAATTTTCTGCAAGAGGGTGACCGATCGGCAAGGCAACAATCAGGCGCTCATCGCGCAAAACAATTCTGTGAACATTTTGGTCTTCGTGTTTGATTCGACCAAAACCCACATCAATGACCCCTTCCTTTAAGGCTTTGATCTGTTCGACGGTCGTCATCTCGTGTAATTGCAAATCGACCGAGTTGTATTCGTGACGATACAGACGAATGATTTTTGGCAGTTTTCCATAAAGCGTCGATGCAACATATCCAATAGAAAGTGTTCGATGAATTTGCGAAACACGCTTGGTCATCGCTTTAATTTCTGCTGCCTGTGATAAGAGTTGCTGCGCATGGGCATAGAAAAACTTACCCGTTTCTGTTAACGCCAGTGGCCGCGAACCGCGTTCAAAGAGCTCGGCTCCGAGCTCATCCTCTAGCTGTTTAATCTGCCGGCTCAGCGGCGGCTGCGCGATGAATAGACGCTCGGCTGCACGCGTGAAGTTTTTTTCTTCGGCAACCATCACAAAATATTTCAGATGTCTGAGTTCGAACGCCATATTTAATTTTTCACAATGCTCGCATACCTAAAAGGTATTGAAAAGATACCAAATCGATCTTGGACACGCGTTTTTAACCGCTTTATCGTCTCGTTTATTGATTAATTATGCATAAAAAATATGATACAGCAGATCGAAACCATTCTTGTAGACGTCCCAACGATTCGCCCACATAAGCTCTCTGTGGTCACGATGAACACGCAAACGCTCGTGTTAGTGCGCATTGTTTGCAGCGACGGCATTCAGGGCTGGGGCGAGGCCACCACGATCGGCGGATTGAACTACGGCGATGAAAGTCCTGAAAGTATCAAGGTCAATATTGATACACACATCGCACCGCTAATTCTCAATATGCCTGCAAGCCAAGTTGGCTTGGCGATGGCAAAGATCAACAAAATTATTCAAGGTAACCGTTTTGCAAAATGCGCCATTGAAACGGCACTTTTGGATGCGCAAGCACGTCGACTCGGTATCCCTCTGAGCGAACTGCTTGGTGGTCGCTTGCGAAGCGAGTTGCCGGTTGCGTGGACACTAGCCAGTGGTGATTTGGCGAAAGACGTTAGTGAAGCAGAGAGCATGCTGGCCTTGCGTCGCCATCGGATCTTCAAACTTAAGATCGGTCTGCGTAGCGTTGAGGATGATGTCAAACATGTGTTGGCCATTAAGCGCGCGCTAGGTGATAGCGTCAGTGTTCGTGTCGATGTCAATCAAGCCTGGAGTGAAATTGAGGCAAGCCGTGCGATTGCAGCGCTCGAAGCGGGTGGTGTTGATTTAATCGAGCAGCCGATCCGCGCTGAAAATAAAGCGGGCATGGCTAGGTTGGCAGAAAAATTTTCGGTCGCCATTATGGCGGATGAAGCATTGCACGGCCCAGCAGCGGCCTTTGAGCTCGCCAAGCTGGCAGCGGCTGACGTCTTTGCCGTCAAGATTACGCAGTCGGGTGGGTTGACGGGTGCTTGCCTGGTTTCACACATCGCGCAGCTTGCTGGGATTTCACTGTACGGCGGCACGATGCTCGAAGGGGCGATTGGTACTGCAGCGTCAGCGCAAGTATTTTCTACCTTCAAAGATCTAAGTTTTGGCACAGAGCTATTTGGTCCATTACTGCTGACTGAAGAATTGCTTTTCGAGCCTTTGGTCTACAAGGACTTCATGCTTCAGGTGCCAAGCAAGCCGGGCTTAGGCGTTGAGATTGATCTTGAAAAGCTCAACAGAATGCGCAGGCCCGATACCAACCGATTGCTTACACAAGCCAAAGCCGCTTAATTCATCGCCAGGAAAATCAAATGCTTTTTCATATTCGTATGGACGTCAAGATTCCTCATAGCGTTTCAGAAGCACAGGCCAATGAAATCAAGTTAAAGGAAAAAACGTACGCTCAAGCTTTACAACAGCAGGGCAAGTGGCGACACCTGTGGCGAATCGCAGGAGAGTATTCAAACATCAGCATTTTCGATGTAGAGAGCGTGGATGAGCTTCATACCTTGCTATCAGGTTTGCCACTGTTCCCATTTATGCAAATCAAAGTGATGCCGTTGTGCAGACATCCTTCTTCAATTCGAGATAGTGATTTGTAAACCGTCAGTCTGTATTGCAATTTGTTAGCGCTAAAAAATTTTCGTAAGTATTTTTAGATCGGAAGAGCGTCGTGTAGGGAAAGAGTGTCTTCGCCTGTGTAGAT
>CALCPT010000491.1 GCA_937897265.1 uncultured Alcaligenaceae bacterium | reverse complement strand
CGGCATGGCGGGCATCCACATCGACATGGGCAATGCGCTGGCGGGTTGGGTCCAGCATTCCCTCATCGCGGAAACGCAAATAGTCGGGACCCAGGCTGGAACCCAGCACGATGACCACGTCGGCCTGTCCGAGCATGCGGTTGGCGCTCTTGCTGCCCCAGGTGCCGAGCATGCCTACCGCCACAGGGGCGGGCTCGTCAGCGACCGCCTTGCCGTTGTAGCGGGTGGCAACGGCAAGGCCGGCGCGCTGGGCCACCTCAGCGAGCTGTGCGCGGGTGGATTCGGTCTGCGTGCCTTGGCCAGCAATGACCACCGGACAGCGTGCCCCGGCGATCATGGCGGCCAGGGACTCGACAGCGCCTGCATCCGGCCGCGCAGGCGTGTGCCGCAGGAAGCCCGCTGAAGGGTAGAGCTTGACCCTCGGGTTGTCCGGCATTTCACGGCGGATGATCGGTGACTTCATGACCAGTGCCGCCGGGCCCATGCGTGGCAGCTGGGCGTGTTTGAACGCCAGCTGCAGCCCGTAGACTGCCTCATGCGGCTCGGTGGCATAGCCGCAGTACTTGGTCATGGTGCCGAGCACGTGCAACAGGCCTTTGCTGCGCAACCTGATTTGCAGTTTGCTATACAGCAGCCGCAGCTTGGTACAGGTCACGCGGTGCTGCAAGCCGTGACTCAGCTGAAAGAAGACGGCCGTGATGATGTCACGATTGTTTTGTACGGCGATGTGCCGCTCGTGCAAACCGCAAGCCTGCAGGCCTTGCTCAGCGCACGAGGCCAGGGCCTGGCGGTGTTGACCGAGCTATTGCCCGATCCGACAGGGTATGGCCGTATTGTGCGCGATGCTCAGGGTCGGGTATCCGCAATTGTTGAACACAAAGATGCTAGCCCCGAGCAACGCGCGATCACTGAAGTCAACACGGGGATCCTCGCTGCACCTACTGCGCAGCTTAAAACTTGGCTGGCCAAGCTCACAAACAACAACGCGCAGGGCGAGTACTACCTCACAGATATCATTGGCATGGCGGTATCTGAGGGCCTGACTGTGAATGTCGCTCATCCCAGTGCTGCGTATGAAACCTTAGGTGTGAATAGCCGCGCGCAACAGGCGCAGCTCGAGCGCCTATGGCAACTCGAGCTCGCGCGGCGGCAACTTGAAGCCGGCGTGACGCTCGCGGATCCAGCGCGCATTGATGTGCGGGGCAACTTAACCTGCGGTCAAGATGTCTTTATTGATATTGGTTGTGTCTTTGAAGGCACAGTCCAATTGGCTGCAGGCGTGTATGTGGGCGCGCATTGCGTGTTACGGGATGTGACCATTGGGGCGGGCACGCGAATTGAACCCTTCAGTCATCTCGATCAGGCGGTTGTTGGCGTCGACGCAAAAATCGGACCCTATGCCAGATTGCGCCCGGGCGCGGCACTCGCTGATCGCACACACGTCGGTAATTTTGTTGAAATTAAAAATGCGCGTTTAGGTATCGACAGTAAAGCCAACCATCTAGCCTACATTGGTGACGCCGATATTGGCGAGCGCGTCAACATCGGCGCTGGCACGATCACTTGTAATTATGACGGTGTGAATAAGCATCGTACTGTCATTGAAGACGACGCGTTTATTGGATCGGATACGCAACTCGTTGCACCGGTGCGAGTGGGGCATGGCGCCACATTAGGCGCGGGCACCACACTGACACGTGATGCGCCGCCTGAGAAATTGACCGTATCGCGTGCAAAACAACTCACCATCGAGGGCTGGAAACGGCCAGTTAAAAAAGTTTAAATATGTCTGAAGCACAAACCCCGCGAGCATCCGACGCGATAGAAGGTTTGCCCACGGGGCGTCGACGCAAGGCTGCCTTTGCGCTGGGTATGGGTTTGATGTTGTCGGTGCTCGACGCCTCGATGTCTAACGTCGCTTTGCCAGCGATTGCAAAAGATTTGAATGAATCAGCGGCCTCGGTCGTGTGGATTGCCAACGCGTACGGCTTGACCGTTGCCATGATGCTGTTTCCGATGGCAGCGGTTGGCGAGCGCATTGGTTTTAAGCGCTTGTTTCGTTTTGGTTTGCTGCTGTTTATCTGCGCCTCAATTGCGAGTGCCTTGGCGCCCACCCTACCGTTGCTATTGCTTTGTCGTGTCGTTCAGGGGCTGGGTGGTGCATCCATCATGTGCTTGTTCGCTGCATTGCTGCGGCATATTTATCCGCCACATCTAATCGGGCGCGGTATCGGCTGGAACTCTATGACTGTTGCTGTGTCATCGGTGATGGGGCCATCGCTTGGTGCCTTTATTTTGTCGCTTGCGAGTTGGCACTGGATCTTTGCGTTCAATATTCCAATCGGGCTAGTGGCGTTATGGGGCGTTAAATATTTGCCAGACGTTGCGCCCGTTAAATCTCGGTTTGATCGGATATCCGCTCTATTGAGTATGACAACGATTGGTTTGCTCATTATCGGGATCGATTATTTAGCAACCTACACGTGGCAGGCGTTGACTCTGATTGTGCTCTCGGTTTGCGTGGGTATTTTGTTGATTCGTCGCTCAAGCGCGCAGACGGCTCCTTTGTTTCCGGTCGACTTGTTTCGTATCCCTGCCATGCGTTTTGCGCTGGCCGCCTCGGCGAGTACCTTCTCGGCGCAGATGGCAACCTTTGTCTCGCTACCCTTTTATTTACTGACAACATTGCAGCGACCACAAATGACGGTTGGTGTGCTGCTAGCGGGTTGGCCCGTGGGGGCTGCATTGATCGCTTCAATCGCTGGCCCGTTGTCCGATCGGTTTCCGGTCGCGATCTTAAGTGGCATCGGTGCGGCCGCAATGGCGCTAGGCTTAACCCTGATTGCCTTGATGCCGGCAACTGTTGACAACACTTGGTTATTTTTCGCGATGATGTTGGCGGGTGTAGGCTTTGGTTTTTTTCAAACGCCAAATAACCGCGTCTTGATTGGCGCTGCACCGCGCAACCGCGCAGGCGCTTTGGGTGGCTTACAGTCAACGACGCGTGTGTTTAGTCAGACCTTTGGCGGTGCCGTGGTTGCGATGGTGTTTAGTATGGGTTTTTCGGTAGGCCCCTTGCTGGGCCTTTGGGTTGCGATTTGCTTTGCCTTGGTCGCTGTCAGCGTGAATGTGATCCGGTATCGACAAGCGCCGCAATCGGGCCAAAATGGCTGAGACAGCTCTGCGCATTTTGCAGATCAACACCGAGCGCGGTTGGCGCGGCGGTGAACGGCAGACCTTATTGACCGCGGTTGGTCTGCGCGAGCGTGGGCACGACGTTGAGTTGTTATTACGAAAGGGTAGTGTGCTCGTTGAACGCGCGTGCGCGCTTGGCTTCGTGGTGCACACTGCGGGTGGTGGCTTTAGCTTTGGCTATTGGTTGGCTTTGTATGGCGGGCGCTACAACGTATTACACGCGCAAACCGCTAAGGTGGTCGCCTGGGCGGTGGTCGTTGCATTTGCGCATCGGCGTCCGATCGTGTTTTCACGTCGAACAAGTTTTCCGGTTGGGGCGCGTAGTTGGCTGACACGTTTGAAGTGGCGCAGGCTTGATCAAATGGTGGCCATCAGCGAAGCGGCGGCTGACGCGCCGCGCTCGCTTGGTGTTTCAACGCAAGTGATCCCAAGCGCGGTCTTGCCCATCACTGTCGATGCCTCACGCCTTCAACATTTTTTGAAGCAGCATGCGCTTGAAGGCCGGCGTTTGGTAGGCACAGCAGCAGCATTGTCTGTTGAGAAAGACCCGGTGACTTTAATTCATGCGGCCGCAAAAGTGTGCGCGCAGTTTGAAGACGTGGTGTTTGTACATTGGGGTGCAACGGGTGCAGCGTCACACGCTGCTGAACAGGCGATTGCAGAGCTGGGCTTACAAGATCGCTACCTACTATTGGGGTTTGAGCCTGAGGTTGAGCAACTGTTTGCTGCGCTTTCAGTCTTTGTGATGGCCTCGCGGTTTGAGGCGCTGGGCAGTAGCGTGCTCGATGCCATGTTGCAAAACGTGCCTGTGGTGTCGACCGACGCGGGCGGTCTGAAAGAAACGGTGAGCCAAGGGCGTGGGCTGGTCTGTGCGCCCGGAGATGCTGCAGCCATGGCGGCGCATATCTCGTTCATGTTGGCGCAACCCGAGCAGGCGCAGGCCATGGCCAGAGTTGCTTGCGCCGCGGTAAGCGCTGAGTACGCTGTCGATGGAATGGTCGAGCGTTATGTTGATGTGTACCGTGCGGTACTCGGCAGGTAGGGGCCTGGCCATTGAGCGTGGTGCAATCTTATCCGAGCGCGATGCTAGTGTTGAATTTACTGCGGTGAATGGAAAAGAAGGTTCGCACGTTACGCACATTCATTTGCGCGGTCAGCGCGCGGTGCACCAGCGCGTGATAGGCCGGCATATCAGTCACCTGTGTGATCAAAATAAAATCTGGCCCAGAAGAGACCCGATAGCATTGCAGCACTGCGCTTTCAAGTGCGATCGCACGCTCAAATTGCGCGAGGCTGTCAGCCGACTGTACGTCTAAGGTGACCTCGAGGATGGCGGTCAGGCTTGCGCCAACTTTGGCTGGATCAACGATCGCAACTTGTTTTTGGATGATGCCCGCCTCGGTGAGCCGGCGTACGCGGCGCATGCAAGTGGGAGGCGAGGCATGTACGAGTTCGGCGAGCTCTTGATTGGTGACGCTCGCATCTTGCTGTAATTGCTCAAGGATGCGTAAATCAAGTTCGTCGAGTGTGTCAGCCGTCATTGAAAAAGAATGAAAGAAAGTAAGTGAAAAAAAGATAGATTGGAAAACAATTAAAGAGCATAAATTACGTCATTAATGAAATTATATTTCAATAATGATCAAGATTAATGATTAATTTCAAATTATTTATTAAATGGACATAAAATTTCATATTAAATTTGGCACAATGCCAGCACGATAAGGGGGTCTTTATGTGTGGCATTGTGGGTGCAGTCGCTTCAAGAGACATTACGCCGATTTTGCTCGAAGGTCTCAGTCGTCTTGAGTATCGTGGCTATGATTCGTGCGGTGTAGCCGTGTTTGACAATGGCGCCTTGCGCCGCGCCCGCAGCACTGAACGGGTGGCTGAACTGGCAGACACGATTGCCCGCGAGCACATCACTGGGTTTACCGGCATTGCACACACACGCTGGGCGACGCATGGCGCGCCGGTGACGCGCAACGCACATCCCCATTTTTCTGGCTTGGGCCAAGAGGCTCCGAGCATTGCCTTGGTGCATAACGGCATCATTGAAAATCACGAAGAACTGCGCACCGAGTTGCAAGCGGTAGGCTATGTGTTTGAAAGCCAAACCGATACCGAAGTGATCGCGCACCTTGTTCACCATCTGTATCACGGCGACTTACTCGAGGCCGTTCAACAGACAGTGAAGCGGTTGAAAGGCGCTTACGCGATTGCGGTGTTTTGTCGTGACGAACCACACCGTATTGTGGCGGCGCGTTACGGGTCGCCATTAGTGATTGGCCGCGGACAAAACGAAAACTTTTTGGCCTCGGACGCCTTGGCGTTGGCCGGTACGACCGATCAAATTGTGTATCTTGAAGATGGTGATGTTGCCGACCTGCAGCTTGGCAATGTCTGGATTATGGATGCAACGGGTAAGCAGGTTAATCGCAAGATCAATACCGTGCAGGTGCATACCGGCGCGGCAGAGCTTGGTCCGTATCGCCATTACATGCAAAAAGAAATTTTTGAGCAACCGCGCGCTGTCGCTGATACGCTTGAAGATGTCGAGTCGATTACTCCTGAACTGTTTGGCGATAAGGCATACAAGATCTTTAAACAAATTGATCGTGTACTGATTTTGGCGTGCGGTACCAGCTATTACGCTGGGCTCACCGCGCAATATTGGATCGAGTCGGTTGCAAAGATACCAGTGTCAGTTGAGATTGCAAGCGAATATCGATACCGCGACAGCGTTCCCACTGCTAACACTTTGGTCGTCACGATCTCGCAGTCTGGCGAAACGGCCGACACGCTTGCGGCGTTAAAACATGCGCGTTCGCTTGGCATGCAGCACACGCTGACGATTTGCAACGTATCAACGAGTGCGATGGTGCGCGAGTGCGAGCTTGCCTACATTACGCGTGCTGGTGTTGAAATCGGAGTGGCATCCACCAAAGCGTTTACTACCCAACTCACTGCGTTGTTCATGCTGACACTAGCCTTGGCTCAGGTGCATGGTCAGTTAACCGAACAACAAGAGGCCGCGCACGTTAAGGCGTTGCGTCACTTACCAGCGGCGATTAGCGCCGTGCTTGCGCTGGAGCCACAAATTATGGCCTGGGCCGATCGCTTTGCGACTAAAGAAAACGCGCTGTTTTTAGGCCGAGGCATGCATTACCCCATCGCTCTCGAAGGTGCGCTCAAGCTCAAAGAGATTAGCTATATCCACGCCGAGGCATACCCAGCAGGCGAGCTCAAACACGGCCCCTTAGCGCTGGTGACCGAGCAAATGCCTGTGGTCACGATTGCGCCCAATGATGCGTTGTTAGAAAAGCTCAAATCTAATATTCAAGAGGTGCGCGCACGTGGGGGCGAGTTGTATGTGTTTGCTGACATGGATACCCGTATCGTCAGTGCTGAGGGTGTGCATGTGATTCGTATGCCCGAACACTACGGGCTGCTGTCACCGATTTTGCACACAGTGCCGTTGCAGTTATTGGCTTACCATACCGCGTGTTCGCGCGGCACCGACGTCGATAAACCACGTAACCTGGCCAAGAGCGTGACTGTCGAATAAAAGGGCTGACGCCTTACGGGGCTCGTCCGTGACAGACGTGAGGGTAAACCAAGACACCTTTGCCCTGCCAAGAAGCGCAGGGTTTTCCCTCTTTACGCAAAACACACCTAGGCCGCACTCCTGTGGCAGTTTCTGGACGCGTTTTCACACTATGGTTACCGTGGGGCAATTGCCCTAGCGTATTTAGGTGTGGCGGTTATGGAGTTCTTTGTCTTGTTTCAGACGGGTGGTTGGCTTGGCGCGCAAAGCGTCGTCGCCTGTGCTCGCTTGTCTGAAACTGAGCAGGCCCGCTAATGGCAACCGCAGCCCCCGATTCGATCCTGATACAAAGTTTGGCTGACTCGCACTCGGGTATTGGTCAAAATATTGAGGGCGGTGGCGCAGTCGCTGGTAACCCTAGTACCGGGGTCCAGTCGGTGAACGGGCAGTACGTGTCGAGCGGTGCCATCTCGGGTGGCGGTCTTGGCGCAGGTGCCGAGGTCAGCGTGACACCGGGCGAAGGTAATGTTGGCTCGTTGAGCATCGCCGCCAACGGCAGCTATACGCTTTCAGTCTCAGATGCCGCCGCGCAACAGTTTGCGCCGGGTGAGGCCCATACAGAAACGTTTGTTTTACAAAGCGCGGATGGCAGCACCCACCAGCTAAGCTTTACCTTGCAGCAAACGCCAGAAGGGGTGTCGATCGGTGCCCCTGCGGTTGCTGTGCCCGACCCGGTGACTGGTATGTTTACCGACACCCAAACGGCGATTGGTTCGTTTCCGGTGAACGCCGATGGTCAAGTGCCGAGCGTGCAGTCCTTGCTCGGTGCAGGTGAACCGTCGCTTGGCACGCTGTCGATTTCTGAGTCAGGGCAATACACTTACAGCGTATCAACCTCTGCAAGCCAGGCGATCAACGCGAATGATACGCGGGCAGAATCGTTTAGTGTGCAGACGCCCGATGGTGGCAATCAGCAAATCAGCTTCACGGTACATGGTGCGGGTCAGGATGGGGGGTTTGACCAGCAACCCATTTCAGTCAACGTGTCAGGCAATAGCGCCGGTGACGGACGAGTGTTGCCGGATGATGCCGCATTGACTGCACTTGATGCGTCTGCCGTCGGCTTTTGGCGCGTGCCCACCGATGGTCCCGGCGTAGCGGCGGCGAATACTGCGATTGCCTCGGCGCGCAGCGCGGCAAGTACCAATATCCCAGTTTCGTCTGCGGGTGCGGACGCTGCGCGCTCGGTCGCACTCGCGGGCCTGTCTGACGCGGGTGATTCGGGCCCGCCCATTTCAAAGGCTGGAGTCCTTGAAGATGACGGGGCAGGCTTAGATCGTGACGCAGAGGTCAGCGAGCCAGGTTTGGTGTCGCCTCCGGTTGCGCCGCTTGCGGTGAGTAACCCGATCGTTGTGGCCGACCCGGCACCTACACCTGCGCCGGTTGTCGTGCCTGATCCACCGCCCGAGCCGGCTATTATTTCTGAACCTGCGCCTGAACCCGCGCCGTCTGTCGCGGTAGCCCCAGAGCCCGCCGAGCCGCCAGGCCCACCAGAGCCACCGGGTCCACCGGTTGTGCTGCCTGTGCCAAGCGTGATTGGCGCCGTGTTGGGCGCTAGTGTTCAAGAAGATGTCAATGTTCAGCCAGGCAACCTGTTGGCGCGAGCGGGCTTAATTGAGGTCACGGCGGCAACGCCGGCCTTGGCCACGTTCAGTACAAACGTTGTGAGTGTTGGCGGTAATCTTGGAACGCTGTCGATCGATTCGTTGGGGAGTTATTCCTACAATGTGTCAAATGCCTTGGTGCAGTATTTGGGTGTGGCGGATTCAAAAGTCGACAGCTTTACGATCGCGACGGTGGATGGCACGACCAAAGAGGTGCGTTTCACGATTTTAGGAACTAACGATGCTGCAACGATTGGCGATTTGGCGCCCTCGACTGTCACTGAAGATGTTAGTGTCGCGTTAAGTCAACTGCGCGCGAGTGGCATCCTATCAGTCGTAGATATCGACCAAAATCAGTCGGTGTTTCAGACAGCTGTTACCGGAACCTCTGGCAATTTGGGCACGTTGGTGTTGGCGGCGAACGGCAACTACACCTACAGTGTCGCCAACTCGGCCGTGCAGTATTTGGGCGCAGCAGACAGCAAGATTGAAACCTTTACCGTCAAAAGTTTTGATGGGACAGAAAAAGTTGAACAAGTCACCATCTTTGGTGTCAATGATGCCGCTGTCATCGGCGATTTGCCTGTCGCAAGCGTCACTGAAGATTTGTCCGTGGTGGCGGATCAGCTCTTTGCACGCGGTACGATTTCGATTACGGATGTCGATCAAAATCAAGCAAGCTTTCAGACAGTGGTGGACAGCGCCGTGGGTAACCTGGGTGCGCTGACACTTGCGACGGATGGCCAATATACCTATAGCGTTACAAATACGCTCGTGCAGTATTTGGGTGCAGCAGACAGTAAGCTTGAAACCTTCACCGTCAAAAGTTTTGATGGCACCGAAAAAGTCGAACAAGTCACGATCTTTGGTGTCAATGATGCTGCGCTGATTACCGGCCCAGTCGCGAATACTGTCAAGGAAGACGTTGCCGTTTTAGATGGAAAACTGACAGCAAGTGGTTCGCTGTTGGTGACCGACGTCGATCAAAATCAAGCAAGCTTTCAGACAACCGTGACACCTGTCGGCTCAACGCTTGGACGCTTGGTGCTCGGTGCTGACGGCCTGTACAGTTTTACCGTATTGAATGCTGACGCGCAGTACTTGGGTGCGGCTGATTCTAAGGTCGATACGTTTACCGTTAAAAGTATTGACGGCACTGCAAAAGATGTGAGTTTCACAACCCTTGGTACAAATGACCCCGCGATCATCGGCAACCCGACCGTTGCCGACGTGACCGAAAGCTTTCAAGTTGTAGCTGGTAATTTGCAGGCAGCAGGAACAATTTCTGTCAGTGACGTTGATCAAAATCAGTCTGGTTTTCAGACGGGTGTTACCAGTGCTGTGGGCGCACTCGGAAACTTAGCATTGGCTGTGGACGGCTCATATGTGTATAGCGTTGCGAATTCAGCTGTGCTGTATTTGGGTGATACCGAAACCAAAGTTGATACCTTTACCATCAAGAGTATCGACGGCACCACTAAAGACGTATCGTTTACGATACATGGGGTAAATCAAGGTGCCACAATTGGCAATCCAAGCCCAGCGGCCGTTATTGAAGACTTCAATCCAATCCTGGGTCGTTTGACTGAAACAGGTCAAATTACCATCACTGACCCCGATACGGGCGAGGCAAAGTTTCAGACCGCGGTGACTGCAGCAGCCGGTGATAAAGGCCAGCTAGTTTTGGCTGAAGATGGCACTTACACCTACAGCGTCGCAAACGCCGATGTGCAGTATTTAGGTGCAGGTGTCACTAAGACCGATACCTTCACCATCAAGAGTGTTGATGGCACTTCAAAGGCTGTCCAGTTTACGATTACGGGCGTCAATGACGACGCGACGATTGGCGATCCCCTTGCGGCGAGCGTAACCGAAGACGTGAGCGTCGTCGCCAATCGACTGAGTGCGAGCGGTCAGTTAACAGTGGCGGACGTTGATGCTGGCGAAAGCTCGTTTCGCACGAGCGTGACCGCCGCCGCAGAAGCCGCATAGTCTGCGGTGTCGAAGCCTTCGCCGCCGGTGAGGGTGTCGGCCCCGAGATCGGAA
>CALCPT010000490.1 GCA_937897265.1 uncultured Alcaligenaceae bacterium | reverse complement strand
TTGAAATCGCCTGTGAAATGTAAATTGATGTCTTCCATTGGCACTATTTGCGCCATCCCGCCGCCCGCAGCGCCGCCTTTCATACCGAAGACGGGGCCTAAAGATGGTTCGCGTAAACACATGATGGCCCGCTTGCCAATATGGTTCAGCGCATCGCCTAATCCAACGGTGGTAGTGGTTTTGCCTTCGCCAGCTGGGGTCGGCGAAATGGCGGTGACCAGCACCAGCTTGCCGTTTGGTCGTTTGGCGAGCGTGTCAATGTACTCAAGAGAAAGTTTGGCTTTGAAACGACCGTAGGGTTCGAGTTGTTCTGTGGGGATTTCGAGTCGGTCTGTTGCGAGTTCGAGAATTGGGCGTTTATTCGCGGCCTGAGCGATTTCAAGGTCACTGCGCATGTCAGAAGGGTCCGGCGTGAGTATGTGTTGTCGAGGGCACGATATTACTTGTGCCAAGCCTCGCTGTAATCAAAAAGACATGAAAACCCTACTGAAATTCAAGTCAAACTTGTTCCAAGCCAGAATTTCGATGACCAAAAACTGAAAAATTTTTCACAATATGGGATAGAATGAATGCTGCATCGCGCCAAATTGCGGCGATCAGCTTATCTTTACCTTCAATATGCTTCGTCACGTTTCCTCTGTGGCCCCTGTGCCCGCCCAAGCTCCCTCCGAGACCATGGATATGGCAATCCAAGTGTTGGGGCGCGCAACGCAACTTCTTGATGCGTTGGCGGCGCAGCCCGATCCAGTTGCCTTGAAGGATTTGGCGAAAACAACCGGGCTTCACACGTCGACGGCGCATCGTATTTTGAGTGATTTGGTGATTGGGCGTTACGTCGATCGGGTTGACAATGGTTTGTATCAACTCGGTATGCGTTTGCTTGAGTTGGGCTCGTTGGTGAAGGGGCGTTTGAATGTTCGCGAAGCTGCCCACGAGGCGATGCACGCTCTGCACCGACTGACTGGGCAAACGGTGAATTTATCTGTGCAGCAGGGCGATGAAATTATTTATATTGACCGCGCCTGGAGCGAACGCTCGGGGATGCAAGTGGTGCGAGCCATCGGTGGTCGTGCCCCGTTGCACTTGACCTCAAACGGTAAGTTGTTTCTCTCGGCGGCCGATGGTCGGCAAGTCCGTACCTACGCCACACGCACTAGCCTGGCGGCAAGCACCGCCAATAGCATCACGACCCTAGAAAAACTCGAGCAAGAATTGCTGCTGGTTCGTCAGCTTGGTTACGCCCGTGATAACGAAGAGCTTGAGTTGGGTGTACGTTGTATCGCCGCCGGCATTTACGACGATACGGGCAAGCTGGTGGCAGGGCTGTCGATTTCAGCACCTTCGGGGCGCTTGCAAGATGCCTGGATTCCGCAACTAGTGGCCACGGCTGGCAGCATTTCTGAGGCGCTTGGCTATGAGGCAGGCGCCTCTTAAGCCAAGCCAGGTCGCAATGCCGTTACTTTAGAGTAATGCCGCGTGCTTTAACGAGTTCACCCCAACGCTTGACCTCGAGCTCGATCAGTTGGCCGAAGGCCTCGGGCGAGTCTTTGGCCGGCGTCAAGCCGTCGGTGGCTAGCTGCTCGGCAGTTGCAGGGTCACTGAGTGCCTCAACGACAGCTTTATTTAACTTGTCGACGATATCCTTTGGGATCCCTCTGGGGCCAATTAAGCCGTGCCAAACTGCCACATCAAAGCCAGGGTAGCCAGATTCGATTACCGTGGGTAAGTCGGGTAGGGCGCTGAGTCGCTCTTTCGTGGTGACTGCTAATCCTTGTAACTTACCTGATTTGACGTGCGGAACTGTCGAGGCGACTGTACCGAACATGAACTGAACAGTGCCAGAAATCGTGTCGGTTAAGGCTGGTGAGGTGCCTTTGTAGGGAATATGAAGGGCTTCAACCCCTGCGACGCTTAAGAAATATTCGGTGGCGATATGCGTAATGCTGCCGCTACCCGACGAGGCGTATGTGAGTTTGCCCGGCTCATTTTTGGCACGCTCAACAAGCTCTTTCAGGGTTTTAATTTGTGTGCCGGGATTGGTGGCAACCACAAACGGTCCGCTTGCCAGACGAGCGACCGCCGTGATGTCTTTGACTGGATCAAAAGGCAACTTATACAGGTTGGCGTTTACGGTGTAGCTAGTCGCAGCTAAAAACAGCGTATAGCCATCACCCGCAGAGCGCAGAGCGATTTCAGTGCCTAGGTTGCCACCCGCGCCAGGCCGGTTTTCAACATAAACGGTTTGCCCTAGTTTTGCGGTGAGGCGTTGCGCCACAATTCTCGCAATGAAGTCTGAACCGCCGCCTGGGGCAAAGCCCACAACGATCTTGACTGACTTGCTTGGATACTCGGCCGCCGTTTGTGTCGCTTGGGCGTGGGTAAGAGGCGCCACGCAGAGTTGTGTGCCCAGTAAGGCAGCCGCGCAAAGCAGGCGCCTGAAGGAAGCGGCTTGAGAGAGTTTACCGAGATGAGCCATTATGCGTAGTCCTTGAGTCAATGGTTATTAGTCTAGGGGAGAAATAGGCCAAAGTCGATCAATTTGTTGTATTTTGGTGCGTTGCAACAAAAAAGCATTGACAGGCAAGTAGAATTGCTTAAAATGACACTTGTGCAGTGCAGCAAATTCTGCAAAACGCTTTGATCCTAACCCCAGGAGCCCGCCATGTCAGCTATCCCCCAACAAGTACTTAACAGCCAAAAAGCAGCGATCGATACGTTTGTCGCCGTACAGACCAGCATGTTCACTGGTTTTGAAAAATTCGTTGACCTCAATCTGAAAGTCATGAAAGCGACTTTAGACGAAGTGTCGCAAAAATCACAACAAGTGGCCAGCATCAAAGACGCTCAAGAAGCTGTTGCCCTGTCGTCAAACTTGGCCCAACCAGCTGCCGAGAAAGCCATGTCATACAGCAAGCATGTGTATGACATCGTCTCTGGTGTTCAAGCCGACCTCACCAAGCTCGGTGAGACGCACGCCGCTGAAGGTCAGAAACATGTGCACGACGCCATTGAACAGTTCAGCAAGCATGCTCCTGCTGGCTCAGAAAGCGCTGTCGCCATGATCAAAAGTGGTTTGGCTCAGGCCACAACTGCTTACGACGCAATGACCAAAGCTGCTAAACAAGCTGCTGAAACCGCTGAAAAGAACCTGACTGCAGCCGCTGCAGCAACGTTCAAAGCTGCTGGTGACGCCGCTGAAACAGTGAAGGCAACGACTCGCGGCCGTAAAGCAGCTTAAGTCAAAACCTTGCTTAAAGTTGTTTGAACTGTGTCGTGATGCAGTTCGCTAAGTTTTAAAAGCCTTTTGCCCGCTAGGGTGGTGCATCAAGTCCCGACGTTTCAGTCTTCAGGGATCTGGTTGCAGCAGCTAGGTGGGCAAAAGGCTTTTTGTCGAGGGTTTCGTGTGTTGGTTGAGTGACGCGTATCAGCTTGGCGCTTAGCGGCGTGCAGCAACCATCGCTTTAACCGATTCGCCGACTAATGCCGGCCCGCGATAGATCAGCCCTGTATAAAGTTGCACAGCATCTGCGCCGGCAGCGATTTTTTCAGCGGCATGCTGGCCAGAAACAATCCCCCCAACCCCAATGATCGCGAGTTCGGCGCCGACGCGCTGTCGCAATCGTGCAATGACTTCAAGTGAGCGTGCGTGTAAAGGTGCACCCGACAGGCCGCCTGCTTCGTCAGCGTGGTTCATGCCTTGTACGGCAGAGCGCTCAAGAGTGGTGTTGGTGGCGATTACTCCGTCAATGCCGTGCCGTGGCAATACTTGCGCAATGATATCGATTTGCTCTTCGCTCAAATCGGGCGCGATCTTCACAGCCAAGGGTACGCGCCGCCCGTGCTGCTCGGCGAGCTCGAGTCGACGTTGCTGGAGTTGGGCGAGCAATTGATCAAGCTCGTGTTCGCCCTGCAGCGCACGTAAATTTTTCGTATTGGGTGACGAGATGTTGACGGTGATGTAGTCAGCGTGCGGGTACACCCCCGCTAGGCCGATCAGATAATCATTCGCAGCTTGTTCGATTGGCGTGTCGGCATTTTTTCCGATGTTCAATCCAACGATACCGCCCTTGCTGCGCCAGGTGCTGCGCGCAACATTCGCTAAAAAGGTATCAAGCCCCAGATTGTTGAATCCCAAGCGGTTAATTAAGGCTTGGGCTTGTGGGATGCGGAACATGCGTGGCTTTGGGTTGCCAGGCTGCCCTCGAGGAGTCACCGTGCCGACCTCGATAAAACCAAAACCTAGATTACCCATCGCATCGATGTGTGCCCCGTTTTTATCGAGCCCGGCAGCGAGCCCGACGCGGTTCAGTAGCGGCAAGCCCATCAGTGTTGCGGGATCTGACACCCTGCTGTGCATCATCCCGCGTGTCAGAGAGCAATCGTAGGCCTTTTGCAGCGCATGCAGAGTGGCCTCGTGAGCAGCTTCGGCATCAAGCGTAAAAAGGGCTTGGCGTGCAAGTGGGTAAGCCTGAAAAAGAAATGACATAAGAAGTATGAGAATTTAGGAGTGTAAAAAATCGAGAGATCAAACCGGGCAGGGCAGGCGTTCAAAAAACTACCGTTAGAGAACAGCGGCGGGAGGGGAGTCATGCCAGGCGCCTCGGTAGCGGTACTGCGCTGGCATGTAATTGGATTTGTAGGCCATCTTTGGGCTCTGTTCGATCCAGTAGCCTAAGTACAGCCATTGTAAATCGAGTTGGCGACACTGCTGAATTTGCCAAAGTATGCTGTACGTGCCCAAGCTGCCTGCGAGCGTAGGATCGTAAAACGTGTATACCGACGATAGGCCTTGTTCAAGCACGTCGATGATTGACACCATACACAACTTGCCGTCTTCGTCGCGAAACTCTACTAAGCGAGTATTGACCCGACTCGCCAATAAAAACTGACCATATTGCGCCTGATTGTCCTCGTCCATCCCACCGCCCGGGTGGCGAGCGGCTTGATAGCGTGTGTATAGCGAGTAGTGTTCTTGCGACCAAGCCAGTTTGGCGACCAACGGGCGCAGGTCTTGGTGGTGCTTCAGAACTCGTCTTTGTGTACGGCCAGGCTTAAAGTCGTTGACCTTGACCCTAACCGGTATGCAAGCCTGACAGTTGTCGCAGTGTGGTCGATAGGTAAATAACCCACTGCGTCGAAAGCCTTCATCCACCAGTTGCGAATAGGTGTCCGCGTTGATCAGGTGACTAGGGGCCGCCACCTGCGAGCGTGCCTGGAGCTCTGGGAGATAACTGCAGGCATAGGGCGCAGTGGCGTAAAACTGAAGCGCAGCGAACGGTAGTTCTTTAATTTGACTCATGCGAAACGCCTGATGAACGCCTGTGTGATGGATACAAGAATAGTACAGATCGTCACACTTGGCACGAGCGGGTGGTGTGTAAAACGCCCGTGTCATCTAGCCAGCCGGTTTGCCAGGCAATATCTGGGGCAGCGGTGTGCTGTCGCACATGCGCAAGAAATTGTTCGCGTGGTACTGGGCTTGCCCCCATGCTTGCTAAATGAGATGTTTGCATTTGGCAGTCGATCCACTCGACCCGCTGCTGCCGTAAAAACCATACTAGGTGTGCAAGTGCAATTTTTGAGGCATCGGTAGCCCGACTAAACATTGACTCACCAAAAAACATGTTGCCGATGCTCACGCCATAGAGCCCACCCATTAAATGGCCGTTGATCCATGTCTCAATGCTATGTGCTTGCCCCGCCAAATGCCACGCCTGATAAGCCAGTTGCATCTCGGCAGTGATCCACGTGCCGGGCTGGCCACCGGTTGCTGCGCGGGCGCAGCCTCGCACGACCGCGGCGAAGTCGGTATCGACCTTCACTACGACCTCAAAATTTGCAGCGCGGTGGGCTGTGGCAATTTGACGCAGGCGCTTTCGTAAAGAGTGTGACACATGAAACGCGTCACATTTGAGAACCATGCGCGGATCAGGTGACCACCACAAGGGCGGTTCGTCTTGCGAAAACCATGGAAAGATGCCTTGTGTGTAAGCCGAGCGTAAACGAGGGATGGATAAGTCGGCGCCCACTGCCAGTAGACCGGCGGGTTCACTCAGCGCCTGGGAGGCCGGTGGGAACGGTGAGTCTGGCTCAAGCCAGGTTAGCGGCAAAGACCCCAAGATCGACCCAGACCCTTAACGTTTGGTCAGGCCTAGCGAGTAATGGTGCGTCTCGAAGTGACCGCTTTCGCGCTCGCGAAGGTAGTGCTTGAGGGTCGTTGAAACGGATTTAAAGGCGAGGTTATCCCAAGGGATTTCATCGAGGCCGTACCAGCGTGCCTCAAGTGTTTCAGGGCCGGGGTCAAGTTCTGGGCCTAAAGCCTTCGCAAAAAAATACACGTGAACTTGATCCACGTGCGGGATATTGATGACAGTGTAGAGTTGGCCAAGCTCAATGCGCACACCAGCTTCTTCTTTGGTTTCTCTCGCGGCACCTTCATCCATCGCTTCGCCGAGTTCCATGAACCCAGCGGGTAGGGTCCAAGTATTGGCGCGCGGCTCGATTGCGCGTAGACACAACAAGATTTTGTCTTCGAGAATTGGTAGTGTGCCCACAACTAAGCGCGGGTTTTGATAGTGCACGGCGCCGCAGGCTTCGCAAAGGTCTCTTTCGCGATTGTCGCCCTCGAGAAGTTTGCGAACGTTTAGCGTGCCGCACTGACTGCAAAATTTTTGCTGTCTCGGCGCCGGAAAATAAAACTCAGATGGGTGGCTCATAGGCAGCTATTTTAAGGCCAAAGAGGTTCACTGGGTAGGTGCGCCAGTCGGATTTGCTATGAAATTTAGGATGCGTGGTAGCTCTTGTCTGAGAACAATCAGAAAAGAAGCAGGTTGTGCCAATGCAGCAAAGACCCCCGACTGGTCAAAAAAGCTGAGCCCAGTCGCAGGCGTTTGACTGAGATCGCTTTGTTCAAGCACTTCAAGAAGGTTCTGAGAGTCTGACGTAATGAGGCAATTGGCTAAGATCCCAAGGTCCCGGTCATCAATTCTGGCTGCGCCTAAATTAGTTTGGGCATAGAGTTGTCCGTCTTCATCGAGCAGCCATTGAGACACGTTCGTAATGGTTTGACCATTGTGACTGACTAGGGTGCCCAGGCTGGGGTCCAGGCGCAGCACGAAGGGTGCAGCATCAAGACGAACATAGACGCGCTGTGGGCCATTTTGAAAAAACCATTCGCCATTCGGCTCGGACGCGTAGTTTCGGCCAATAAAGCTCAGGATTTGAACGTTACTGATCCCTTGGCCCTGGCCGCCTGCGTGGGCATCACCTAGCGGATGCAAGCGCCACTCACCTCGTGCTGAGAGAGACAGCCAGCCATATGCTGCTGGCACAAGATCGGAAGAGCACACGTCTGAACTC
>CALCPT010000489.1 GCA_937897265.1 uncultured Alcaligenaceae bacterium | reverse complement strand
GATCAGCGCCGGAAACGTAAACAACACCTGTCCAGCCATGACATCCGTGACCGCGGGGGCCGCGCCCTTGTAAGGCACATGCACGAGCTTTGAGTCTGTCAGTTTGTTGTAGGCCTCGCCCATCATATGAGCCTGGCTGCCTAGTCCATATGAGCCGTAGGCAAGGTTGCCCTTATGAGTCTTGGTGTACTCGACAAGCTCTTTGAACGTTTTGATAGGCAGGCTATCTGCGACAACGATGCCAAGCGCGACTTCATTGAGGGTGCCGACTGAGACAAGCTCCTCGGCCTTATAAGACAAATTCTTGTAGAGCAAGGGGTTTGCTACTGCAGTTGAGTCTGTTGTAAACAGCAACGTGTAGCCATCGGGCTTGGCTCGAGCCATTGCTTGCGCGCCAATCGCTGAGTTTGCGCCCGCCATATTTTCAATGATCAACTGCGCGCCCAAGACTTTTTCAAGCTCAGGAGCCGACAGCCGTGCAAATGAATCAGCCCCGCCGCCTGGGGCATAGGGCACAATGACTTTAATCGCCCGTGAGGGGTAGGTATCGGCGAGGGCAAGGCTGCTTAACGCAAACGAGCTTGCGATTGCAGCGAGTGAAATAGAAAGGCGGCGTAACGGATTCATTTTGTTTGTCTCTGTGGGCGCTGTTGTTGCCAGAGTTTAAACCTCTCTTTGCGGTTCGTTCAAGATAACGACCAACACGCTGCAGTGGGCGATTTCGATCAAGGCTTTTGATTTAAAGCTTCCCCACCAGCGCGCAGCCCAATTCGCGTTGTGTTGGTGAGCCACGACGATCAGATCACAATTGTTTTGTTTGGCGTAGTTTGCGATCTCTATTGCTGGGTCGCCAGTTAATGCAACGCCTTGTGCCTGATGCCCGGCAGCTTGAAGTGCACGTACACCACGATTCAAAATTTCAGTTTGTACCTGATGATCATGCGCGCTGTCATCGCCAACAAACACACCTTCCATTCCCATCGATGTGTAGAAATTTGGCTGCACCGTCAGCAAGGTGATTTGTGCAAAGGGCCAGTTTGTTAAGTCTTTACAGCCGACTAGCGCTTGTTGATCGACGTCAGAACCATCATAGGCAAGCAAAATATTTTTATACATATTAGCCTCCAAAGTTTTTGCTAAATGGGTGTTTCAGCAAATGCAGCTCGTAGCGTCGCAAGATTAGTTGGTTCAAACACAATCTGTTAGCGGGATAAACCCTAGGGGCATGGATCTTGTTTTAAGGGCATACCCGTAGTGACGCCCAAAAAAATGCGGATCACATGCACAAAGTGCAAATCTTGAC
>CALCPT010000488.1 GCA_937897265.1 uncultured Alcaligenaceae bacterium | reverse complement strand
CATTGGCGTGACTGGAGTTCAGACGTGTGCTCTTCCGATCTATATAACCGGCAATCGTAAAGGTTGCCCCATGCGCCGCGTGAAAAATTCGGGTCATGCCAAAAATCAGCGAGAACCCGGCTGCAATTAGCGCGTAGAGCGCGCCGGTTTGCAGGCCATTAATAAAAAGTTGCGTAAACAGCATGAGGCAATATCCTAAAGCAATCTAAAGCGCTAAAAACTTATTTGCCTGCCGAGACCACTTTCGTAGTGCCGTCGCCAACGATTTCGTTGATTTGAATAGGCGCTTTGACAGTGCCATCTTCAGCGAACGAAACGGTTGCGCCGACAAATTCAAAGCTCTTGGTGGCTTTGCGTTGGGCAAGTAAGTTTTCGCCGGTGACAGGTTTGCCTGCTTTTTCGAGAGCCGAGGCGAGCTCAGCAAATGTCAACACGGCGTTGTAATAGTTCACCACGTAGGCGCCTGGCTCTTTGTTGTACTTGGCTTTGTAGTCAGCAACCACACGTTTGGTGAGTGGGTCGTCACGTGTCAGATTCAACTGCTGCGCAGAAAAGTAAACACCTTTTGCTTCGGGTAAATTCAAGACAGAGGGTGTTGAGAATGCTGAGTAGCTTGCAATCGGCTGGCTGATGCCGTTGTCGCGCAATTGTTTAATCAATTGCACTTGCTGATTGCCATACGAGGCGATATAGACAACATCAGGCTTGGTGTCGCGCACACGGGCTGCGATTCCTGAAAATTGTTGCGCGGTAGTCGGGATCGAGAAGTTACCCGCCATTTCGCCGCCTGCAGCTTTAACCTCGGTGGTGAGGTCTGCGAGAAGGGACTGACCGATTGGGTCATCGACATAGACCATCGCAACACGCTTAAAGCCCTTTTCTTTAACCAAGAAAGGAGCCATCACGCGTACTTCAAAGTTAGCTAACGGAATCGTGTTCCAGAAGTACTCGCCCAGTGTTGCGAGGTCGGGGCCAACGCCACCGCCATTGACCATCACGGTTTTGGTGCGTGCGCCAACCGGTGCAACTGCCTTAGAGACGCCTGTGAAAGCCGACAAGGCGTAGGGGACTTTTGATACGTTGACCAGTTTGGTGGCAGCAGTGACGCCCTGTGCAGGAAGGGCTTGGCTATCTTCGTAAATCACCGTCAGGGTGCCAGACAGTTTTTTGTCGGCGTTGATGTGCTCAACCGCCAAGTTAACGCCGGTGCCAAAAATTTGACCGTATTCTGCATTCGCACCACTCATCGGGAAAATTGCACCGATCTTGTAGTCTGCCGCTGCCGCCGGAAGCGCCCAGGCAGCTTGAATAAGGGTAAGCCCTAGGATGAGTTTTTTCATGAGATTGCTCCTAAAGTGCTGTGAGCAAAGCGTGCAAGAGGCAGGCGTGTTCACAACGGTTTATTTTTCGTTTTGCTACCAACGATTCACTCGCCGCATTCTTTCAGGATTTTGCCTCTGTGTCCAATGCAAGGCTTAGGCATACGTCTGCGTAGATGGCGACGCTGTTTAATGCTGCGCGGCAGCATCTCTGACAAAGATTTCGCCTAAGATCACAAGAAGCCTTTGTTATTGTGCTGAAGCTAACACTTGAGTTGAACTGAGAAACGCTCAGCGTCTGACGGCGTTTGCCGACTGACTGCTCGCAGATCACAGTGTCTCGGTTCGATGACAACATCAAGGCTAATCTAAGATCCTCCTTGCGCTAAAGCGCGAGGCTTTTGTGAGACAACATGAAGATCGGAAGAGCGTCGTGTAGGGAAAGAG
>CALCPT010000487.1 GCA_937897265.1 uncultured Alcaligenaceae bacterium | reverse complement strand
ATCTGAACATGAATCCTATTTCCCGTTAAAGCTTTTTGTCTGCGAGCGCTGTTGGCTAGTACAAACAATCGATTACTCTCGTTCTGAAGAACTCTTTACAGACAACTACGCCTACTTTTCGTCTGTATCCAAGACATGGCTGAACCATGCAAAAGACTATGCAGACAAGATCACAAAACGGCTAGCACTTAATACGTCGAGCTTTATCATTGAGGTTGCCTCAAATGATGGCTACTTACTTATAAATTTTGTTCAAGCTGGCATCCCCTGCCTTGGGATTGAGCCCACAGACAGCACGGCGACCACCGCAGAAGCACTTGGGGTGCCTGTACTCAGAGAATTTTTTGGTAGCGTTTGCGCAACGAACTTAGCCAAGCTTAACAAACAAGCTGACTTAATCGTCGGAAATAACGTTTATGCGCATATCCCAGATATCAATGATTTTACTCAGGGCTTAAAAATAGCACTGAAACCAAACGGTACGATCACACTAGAGTTTCCTCATTTACTAAACTTAATTCAACTGAACCAATTTGATACGGTTTATCACGAGCACTTTTCATATTTATCTGTCTCTACCGTTCAGGCAATTTTTCAGTCAGTGGGCCTCAGGGTCTTTGATGTTGAAAAAATAGCAACTCACGGTGGGAGCGTTAGGGTATACGGATGTCACAGTGAAGATATTCGACCGACTTGTGACTCTGTAGAATTAATCATCAAAGAAGAACAGTCGTTTGGTCTCAAAAATTTGAGCACGTATTGTAATTTTCAGGCAAAGGCAAATACGGTAAAAAATGATTTTTTGAGATTTTTACTGCAAGCTCAACTTGAAGGGAAAAAAGTGTGTGCCTACGGCGCGGCAGCTAAAGGCAATACTCTCTTAAATTACGCAGGCGTAAAGCCTGATTTAATTAAGTTCGTCTGTGATGCTGCTGCATCAAAACAAGATAAATTCATGCCTGGTAGTCATATACCGATTGTGGCGCCAACTTTGTTAAGAGAGTTTCAGCCCGACTACGTCGTGATTCTGCCATGGAACATCGTACCAGAGGTGATCCATACGAATAGCTTCATAAGAGATTGGCAGGGGGCCTTCGTGACGGCGGTTCCCACTCTTTCGATCGAGCGATGAAAATTTTAGTTACCGGAGGCAGTGGCTTAATTGGCCAATACTGTCTCACACAACTCGCACAAAAAGGACATGAAGTTCACGCGATATCTACTCAGGATCGTGTTGATTCAACCACTGCCAGGTGGCATCGCGTCAACCTGCTCGATCACGAGCAAACGGAGTTAGTGATTCAAGCCATACAGCCTTCGCACCTGTTGCATCTTGCCTGGTGCACCGAGCACGGCCTATACTGGAATAGCCCTGACAACTTAGCTTGGTCGCAAGCAAGCCTGTCACTGATAAAAAAATTTACTACTTGTGGT
>CALCPT010000486.1 GCA_937897265.1 uncultured Alcaligenaceae bacterium | reverse complement strand
TTATCAAACAAGGGTATTTGAAAGGTTTGAAAAAAAATCTATGCCCCTTTGTTATCGTTGGCGTAATCGCTTTTGGCTTGGGTGAGATGCTTCTACCGCACTTCAGCACAACAGCCCTAGCAAGCATCACCGCAATAACGGGGTGCTCAATCGTCTACTCAATCTGCTCGTACTTTTTTTTATCGCCGGACTTGCGAAATGATTTGCTTAGTAGCCTCAGGTCAAAATAGATTCAAAGACCTGATCCCACGCAATAAGAGTATTTTCTTCACTGTAATTGCGCAAGGCAACTGCGTTGCCTCGAATGGCCATCTCTTTGCGGTACGCCTGGCTTTCAATACAAGCGATAATTTTATTTATCCACTCGTCGAGCGTTGAGCAATACATATCAACATCCGCAAGTAGCATTGCCCTTTTATAAGCGGGTGTTGCCGAGGCAACGACAGGCATCCCCAACCTCCAAAACAGCAACAACTTGTTTTCTGGTTTGCCGGTGGCAAAGGGATCTGTCATAGATATTGGTATCACCGCCAAATCGCAACGCGTGATCGTCTCCGCCCAAGTGGCTTCGCGCCATTCGTGCAGAATAATTTTATTTTTGAAATGACTTAAACGTTTTTGGGTTTGTATTTTTCCATGCGTTCCTAAAAAACGATGCGAAACTAAGTCTGTCACCACATGTAATTCAAGTGGATATTTTTGACTAATTTTTTCAAGGATCGGATCAAGCAAATCAAGCGCCCCAAGTGTGTGGGGTAAGCCCTCCCAAACTATACGAAAGGGCGTGTGGGCGCTGTAGTCGGCCTTAATCGCACCGCGCAAGACCATTTGATGAGCGTCAAGCACAATATGTGTATTCGAACAAAACGCTGAGATGTCTTTCGCTTGCTCTTGCGTTGAACAAATCACAGCCACGGCTTTTTCGCACACCTGACCGACCAGTTTTTGATAATCAAGATGTAAGTAGCGGGTTTGCCGCCAAAGGTATTTGGCCAAACCTCGAAAAGTACCTTTTAAATCAGAGGTAGGAATTGCCAAATAAGAGTCAATTAAATCAAACACGATTTTGCCGTGCGGGTAACGTAACCAAACACTCAAATCTGCGCATTCAGTCAAAATTACCAGATCATATTTTTTTGCTGGATCAGCAATTTCGAATGCAATGCCTCTTTGTTGGGCATAGAACACGAAGCGCCTGCGATCGCCGGGCAACTCAAGCGAAGTCGAACAAGGCACATAGCCAATTTTCATTGTTTGTAAGCTGAGATTTTTCAATACGCTTCTGTATTTTTATGATTGATGGTTGTGCCAATGAACAA
>CALCPT010000485.1 GCA_937897265.1 uncultured Alcaligenaceae bacterium | reverse complement strand
AGGTGCTTGAACGCATCGTTGCCGGTCGTTTGAATAAACAAATTGCTGATGACTTAGGCATCAGCATTAAAACCGTTGAAGCACATCGCGCCAACATCATGGAAAAACTTCAGGTCACGACCGTGGCAGACCTGATGAAAGTGGCGCTCGCTAAGCCTGAGGTTAATTAATGACAGGCAGAATCATTGACGGTGTCGCCCTAGCAGCAAAAATTCGCGAGGAGGTTGCAGCGCGAACCGCCGCTCTAGTTGCCGCCGGAACAAAACCCGGCTTGGCGGTTGTCCTAGTCGGTAGCGACCCAGCGTCGCAGGTGTATGTAAAAAATAAAGTGGCTGCGTGCCAAAAAGCTGGCTTGCATTCGGTACTTGAACAATATCCACCAAGCATGACCCAAGCCGAGTTGCTTGAGCGCGTGCGAGCCCTCAACGCCGACCCCGCGATTCACGGCATTTTGGTGCAACTGCCCTTGCCTGCGCACATTGATGCGCACTTAGTGATTGAAACCATCGCACCCGAAAAAGATGTAGATGGGTTTCACGTCAGTAACGCAGGCTTACTGATGACTGGCAAGCCCTTGTTTCGTCCGTGCACACCTTATGGCGTGATGAAAATGCTTGAGTCTGAGGGCGTGCAATTGCGTGGTGCGGTCGCTGTGGTAATTGGCGCTAGCAACATCGTCGGCAAGCCCATGACGATGTTGTTACAAAGCGCCGGTGCAACGGTCACAATTTGCAACTCAAAAACCCGCGATCTTGGCTGGCACACTCGCCATGCGGATATCGTGGTGGTCGCGACAGGCAAACCGCGCATGATCGATGGCAGCATGATCAAACCCGGCGCAGTCGTGATTGATGTCGGTATCAACCGCGGTGCCGATGGTAAGTTATGTGGCGACGTTGATTTTGACAGCGTCATTCAAGTTGCCAGTGCTGTCACACCAGTCCCTGGTGGCGTAGGCCCCATGACGATCGCCATGTTGTTAGTCAATACGCTAGAAGCCGCCGAACGCGCTCAGCATCAGCAGACTCGATAGCTCAACATTAATCGAGCTTAATCGCTCAGTACAACTGAACTTAAATGATGAACCCTTTGCTTGTTTCAATGGATACGCTGGTCGATTACGCCGCGATCAAACCAGAGCATATCGCCCCCGCGATCGAACAGTTACTCGCCACTGCGCGAGACGCGGTCACAGCGGCAGCGAACGCTGAACTTGCGGTTAGCTGGGATGCCATCGTGACGCCGCTTGATGATGCCTCAGAGCCTTTGTGGAGAGCGTGGTCAGTTGTCGGTCATCTGAACTCGGTCGTAAACACGCCCGAACTACGCGATGTGTACAACGCGATGTTAAGCAAAATCACTGAATTCTCAACCTGGGTGGGGTTACACGTCGGTTTGTATACACAATACCAACGACTGCACCAAAGCCCTGATTTTAAAAACTGGTCACCCGCGCGTAAGCGAGTGGTTGAATTGGCATTACGTGATTTCAAGCTAAGCGGCGTCGAACTACAAGGGGAAGCGCGCACACGCTACGCTGAAGTCTCTGAGCAGCAGTCTCAAGTATCACAAAAGTTTTCTGAGAACGTCTTAGATGCAACGGATGCTTGGTCTCTGGTGATCGAAGACAGCAAGCGCTTAGAGGGCGTACCTGATGACGTGATTGCCTCGCTCAAAGCCCCAGACGCCGAGCGTTGGACGCTCAACTTGAAAATGCCTTGCTATTTGCCGGTGATGCAATACGCACTGGATCGCGAATTGCGGCAGACGCTTTACAAAGCCTACGCAACACGCGCCTCTGAACAAGGCGCTAAAGAATTTGATAACTCGCCGCTCATTGAACAAGCACTGGCCTTACGCGCCGAAGAGTCGAAGCTCTTAGGTTTTCAGCATTTTGCCGAGTTGCGTTTGCAGACCCGCATGGCCAACAGCGACCTAGAGGTGACAGACTTTTTACGGCAGTTGGCACAACGCGCCAAGCCCTTTGCCGAACGCGATCTGCTTGAACTTAAAGCTTACGCCAAAAGTGAGTTAGGTCTCGCAACCCTTGAGCCTTGGGATATTGCCTTTGCATCTGAATGCCTGCGCGAAGCGCGCTACGCTTACTCAGATGATGACGTCAAACAATACTTCACCGAACCTCGCGTACTCAGCGGCTTATTTGCTGTCGTGCAAACACTGTTCAACGTTGAGCTAAAAACGTGCGAGGTCAACGGTTGGCATCCAGATGTGCGCGCCGCCTCAGTACATAATGCCAAAGGCGAAACCCTCGGCTATCTGTTGATGGATCTCTACGCTCGTCCTGCCAAGCAAGGCGGCGCGTGGGTGGACAGTGAACGAAATCGCCGTAAGCTTCATGCGATCAACGAGCGCAAGCGACTTGAGTCTGGTTCTGACATCCAGACACCTGTCGTTTACTTAACATGTAATTTTGCTCGCCCGCAGGGTGGTCGGCCGGCGTTACTGACGCACGATGATGTGATCACCCTCTTTCATGAAAGTGGCCACGCCTTACACGCCTTGCTCTCTGAAGTCGACGAACCGGGTGCCTCAGCCTTTTCAGCGGTTGAGTGGGATGCGATCGAACTGCCCTCGCAGTTTATGGAAAACTTTTGCTGGGAATGGTCAGTTTTACAGCGTTTAACCTCGCACGTTGACACTCAAGAGCCCTTACCGCGCGAACTCTACGATCGCATGACAGCTGCCCGTAATTTTCAAAGCGGTATGCAAACCGTGCGGCAAGTTGAATTTTCACTCTTTGACATGTTGGTACATAACCGTAGCCAAGGTCTTTCGATTGCCGAAGTCTTGACGCAGCTCGATCAAGTGCGTGACGAAGTTGCCGTCATACGTCCACCCTCATGGCATCGGTTTCCGCATAGTTTCTCGCATTTGTTCGCAGGCGGCTATGGGGCTGGCTATTACAGTTACAAGTGGGCCGAAGTGTTATCCGCCGATGCGTTTGCTGCGTTTGAAGAAGCAGCCACCCGCGCGGCAAACGATGCACACGTTGCGGGCAAGGCGTTAGAGGGTACCGGTGCGCTTGATGCAACCACTGGTGAACGCTTCAAGCGAGAAGTGCTTGCGGTGGGCGGAGTGCGTCCTGCGGCTGACTCTTTTAAAGCCTTCAGAGGCCGTGCCCCTCAAATAGACGCCCTACTG
>CALCPT010000484.1 GCA_937897265.1 uncultured Alcaligenaceae bacterium | reverse complement strand
GATCTACACAGGCGAAGACACTCTTTCCCTACACGACGCTCTTCCGATCTGCTGCTGCCGACGCACTCAATTATGTTGCGGGCTACACCTGCTTCATGGACGGTTCAGTACGCGACTATCAATTTCAACGCACTCTTGATCAGGGTAAAAACTTTTTTCGCTCAAGCTCAATTGGCCCAGCTTTAGTGACCCCGGATGAGGTCGGCCCGCTCGAGGCGCTTTCGCTCACGACCTTAGTGTCTGGTGAGGCGATGCAGCATGCATCGTTTTCAACAATGATTTTTTCAGTGGCAAAACTGATTGAGTACATGTCAAGCGTGACTGAGCTTCGTGCTGGTGATGTTATCGCAACGGGCACACCAGAAGGCGTTGGTTTTAGCCGTAAGCCACCCAGATTTTTAAAGTCAGGTGACACGGTTGAGGTCATCATCGAGCGCGTGGGCACTTTAAAAAATACCGTCGGCTAATCAGCTTGGGGAAGCCAGGATATCCCAGTGGCCCACCGTACAGTGTTGCGCACTAATGCGCGCCGCTAACCACTGCGCGACGTCTTGTTCACTGAGCAAGCCAGTTTCACGCACTGCGGCGGCACTACCTGTTGCCAACGCTTGTATGAACGTCGCTTCAGTTTGATCGATTTGCCAGGGGCTAGGTGCGAGCGCGACTTGAAATCCGCGTGCTATTAACTCGCGCTGCATGATGGTGGCAGCTTCTGGGCCTGCAGCTACGCCAAAACCCTTGTCGGTTTTTTGATGAGCATGAAAAGCTTTCAATATTGAGGCGTCTGCGCGATGCGCTGGTAGCCATCGCTCAGAGCCATCGTAGGTCAATACCGTATAAAGCGTTGTGCGCAGCGCCTGACAAAAGCGTACTAACCACGTTTCAGCAACCAGATCAAAAAATGCTGCGGCAGTGATGACATCAGCAGGCCAGGCAAGCACGCGCTCGATGTCACGTGCAAGATCGACTTGAGCAAACTCAATCTCGATTGTTTTATTATTTTTACGAAGAGTCAGGATCGCACTGTCACTGATCACCTGATCTGCCCAGTCAATCAGCGCGGCGCGCGCCGCTGCCAACAGCAAGGGATCGTAATCGACAAGGGTCCAGTGTTGTTGCGGCGGTAGTGAGGTTGCCAAGGCACGCAGGTTTGAACCCGAACCACAGCCAAGATCGATCAAACGAACGGCGCGCTGCTCAGCGCGCGCAACGTTCGCGAGTTGCTCACATACTTTATTTTGTAAAGCGCGATCTCGCGCCCGGTGATCTGCTGGTTCGCGTAAGGCAAGCCATTGAGCTGAAAAGCCAGTCATCTTTCTCTCTGTAAGGTTTCGCAACTGCGTGCGAGAAAATCAGCGTTCAACGCTGCGGCAGGCGGCTCAGTTGTTGTGCTCATGAAATAAAGTTTCCCAAGGCATCTGAAAATTGCTCTTTCACCAACTGAGTAAAACGACCTCCTTGGGCATACAGTTCATCAAAAGAACCTGCCTCAACGATCGTGCCGTGATCCATCACTAAAATTTTGTCTGCTTTACGGATAGTCGCCAGTCGATGCGCGATCACCAGCGTACTGCGGTCTTTGGTGACCGCATCTAAGGCTTGTAATAGCTTAGTTTCTGTGGCGCTATCCAGAGCGCTAGTCGCTTCGTCCAAAATCAAGATTGGCGGATTTTTTAATAAGACTCGTGCAATGGATAAGCGCTGGCGCTCGCCGCCTGATAGCGCTCGTCCGCGCTCGCCGATTTTGGTATCGAACCCTTGCGGATGTTGCTCAATGAAATCCAGCGCTTGCGCGCTTGCACAAGCCTGACGTAACTGTGCGTCAGTTGCCTCGGGTAGGCCAACTTTTAGGTTGTCTGCGATTGAACGATTGAACAGTAGCGCTTCTTGAAACACCACGCCAATATTGCTACGTAGCGACGCAAGTTGTAAGTCACGAATGTCATGACCGTCCACCGTAATGCGACCAGACTGTGGATCAAAGGCGCGATACAGCAGGCTCAAGGCCGTTGACTTGCCTGCGCCTGAGGCACCGACTAAGGCGATAGTTGTACCTGGTTGCAGAGTAAAGCTTAGACTTTTGACGGCTGGATTTTTTTTATCGTAAGCAAAGGTGACGTTTTCAAAGGCAATGGCGCCCTTAGCGCGCCCCAAGTCGATTGCATTAGGGGAATCATGTATCGATGGCTCGGTATCCAGAACATGAAAAAATTCTTGTAGACGAGGGGCTTCCATCGCTAGGCGATGTACAAACCCGACAATCTGCTCAAGTCGCATAATCACCATCCCTGAAAAAGAGATGAAGGTGACGATGGCACCGACACTTGTCTGTCCTTTCGTAAATAACCAAGCACCCAACGCGACGATGCACAAAATGCTTAAGGTCGTTGCAGAGCGGGTCAGCACGTTAACGAGCGCCCACCAGGACAGTACCGGCATCTGAGCGCCCAAGACGCGTTGACTGATATTTTTGAGTGCGCTGACTTCGTGTTCGATACGAGCAAAGCTTTGCACGAGTGCGATATTGCCTAAAGTGTCGGATGCCTGCTCAGCTAAATCAGAGTGATGTCCCTCAACTTGCTGTTGCAGAGCCTGTGTTTTGCGCAAGATAAAATGTGTCAGCCAAACAAACACGACGCACAGAATGATGAGCACTAGGGCGAGTCGCCAATTAATATAAAGCGCGACAGGTACCAAAACAATGAGTGCGACAGCAGCGGCAAGGTGATCTCTAAAAAAACTTAACCATAGCCACCATAGGGCGTCAGTCCCTTGCAGCATCGTTTTCATCAGGCGACCAGAGTGGGTATCGGCTTGCTGCGCGAGTGGTAATTGCAGCACATGCTCGAAATAATCTCGCAGCACCATATGTCTGCGTCGATGTGACAGGCGATCTGCCAAAAGGGCAATGGCCGCACCACAAAAAATTGTGAATAAACCAAATCCAACCCATATCAATAGTAACGGCCCTAGTGAGGGCCAGATGCTCGCTGGGTCGTCAAGCGAAGCGCGTGAGAGCGTATCAATGACTAGGCCGAATAAAATCGGTTCGCCAAACATCGCCATCGCAAGTACGACGTTAGCGCCGGCTAGCGTCCAACCGAGCTTGCGATCTGAGCCTAACATTGTTAACACGCGGGTATACAGCGCAATGAACTTGGTGGGGCTGTGTCCCTGACCCGTGTTCGTCATGCTTGGCGCCTATCTTCAGATTCGCGCGATACCTTTAAGACCTCAAGCTCAAGAGGTTTTAAGGCTTCGGGTGGTGCAATTTCTTCAGGTAGGCTGACTAATTTCCAGCGGATCAATAAGCGACCAAAACTTGGCCATGAGGTCAGCACGGCGATCGGGATCGATAAAAGTAAGCCACTGAGCATAATGAGCGCGTAGGGCAGACTAGTGGGATGGATGTGCCACACGGCGCTCGCGAGCACGAGACCCGACAGAGTGTGAGGCCAAAACTGGCGCACAGCAACGGCCAAGGGTACTGAATGATCGTCGCGCGCTTGACCGGTCCAACCGGATTTTTTTCCAAAGAGCAGTCCCACGATAAAAATGGTGTGATTTAACCAAGTGATCGGGGTCATCAAAAGCGAAAAAATCATCTCGAAGGTGAAGCTCACAGCAAAGCGCACGCCGCCACCAAAACACTTCCGCTCGCTTGGGCGCAGCAGCACATCAAGTGCCCCGGCAATCTTAGGCAGGTACCACATGAGCAGGGTCACGCTCAGCAGCGTGAGGCCAAGCCCTTCATGCATAAATGCCGCTGGCGTAGGTGCTAAGCACAACAGTACGATCGAGAGTAATAACAAAGCAATCCAGGCCGGTGAGCTTAAGAACATCAAGATGGCGATGCATAATTGATAACGGCTTAAGAACTTCAGGCCTGGCAGACTTAATAAGTGGACGTATTGCAAATTGCCTTCACACCAACGCAGGTCTCGACGAATATATTCGATTAAGGTTGGTGGATTTTCTTCCCAGCTTTCATCCTCTTGTGGAATCACCCGTACCTCGAAGCCTGCACGTCGCATGAGCACCGCTTCGACTTGATCGTGGCTCAAAATGTGTCTGGGTACGCCCTTGTCATCAGGCAGTTGAGGTAACTCACAATGCTCGATGAAGGGTTTGATGCGAATGGCTGCATTGTGCCCCCAGTACGGTCCACAGTCTGCTTGCCACCAGGCTGAACCCATTGTGTACGAGCGCATGCCTAAGCGCATGCCAAATTGAAACAGCCTAGTGAAACCGCTTGTGGAGGGTAAGCCTACAACCAGACCTTGCAAAATGCCAAGCGTTGGGTTGGCCTGCATGATGCGCACCAAACGCAAAATGGCGCGACCCGTCATGAAGCTGTCTGCATCTAAGGTGACCACGAAATCATGCAGATGTCCCCAACGCTCGCAAAAATCTGCGATGTTGCCGGCTTTATATCCCTTGTTGTCAGTACGCCGACGGTAGGTTAGTGCGAGGCGCGATGCCCAGCGCGTAGCCATTGCGGTAAAGCATTGTTGTTCTTGTTGTGCGATAACTTCATCATTGGTATCGCTCAGTACATAAACATGTAATTGTTGACCAAAACCTGTGGCGGCCAAACTTTGCATCATTGCTTCAAGATTGCGTTCAAGGCGTGTGGGGGTTTCGTTTCGGATGCAAAGCACCACTGCGGTAGACGAGGTGATCGGGTCTGTCATGCTTGCGCGTGCGCTGAGTGGCAGCAAGACGGCCAAGGGGTCACGGGCGATTAAACCGACCAAGAATCCGATGCTCGAATTCCAAAAGCCGACAACGGTCCAAGGTAGAGTCACGGCGAATAGCACGAGAAGGCTATAGGCAGCCCAATTACTCATCTCGGGGCTTAGCGCGGCATGCATCAGGCCGAGCATCGCTGCAAAGCTTAGTGTTGCAAGGGATCCAAAGACAATTCTTCTGACTGTTAGCATGTGGGTTGGGGAGACGGGTTTTGATATTTCAGAATCAAGGCCTTTGACTCACTTATACTGTTTGCCAAGGCTCGCGCAGTATAGGGCAGAGTGCTCAGGGTGTTACGAAGACACTTGAAATTTCTCTGCGTTCGCGCAAAAGTCAACAGAATCGAGGATTTTACGTGTCAAGCTCAGCCGTTGAGGCGTCATTATCAGGCCAGGCGCAGGCCCTGTGGTATGTATCTGCCGGCGTTGCCGAGTTGCGCGCCGAGCCGTTGCCTGCACTGCAGGCTGGGCAAGTTAGGGTTCGCACACTATTTAGTGCCTTGAGTCGGGGCACCGAATCCTTAGTCTTTGCCGGCAAAGTCCCTGAGGCTGAATTTACGCGTATGCGTGCACCATTTATGGGCGGAGATTTTCCGTTTCCGGTCAAATATGGTTACGCCTCAGTGGGTCGAGTGCAAAGCGGCCCGCCTGAGCTGCTCAATCGTTGCGTATTCAGCCTAAGCCCTCATCAAGATTATTTTAATTTGGCCGCTGACGCGGTGATGGCGATACCCGAGGGGGTGCCACTCGAGCGAGCGGTGCTGGCAGCAAATATGGAAACCGCGCTGAACGCCGTGTGGGATGCTGCGCCTGGGCCGGGCGATCGAATTGCCGTGGTGGGTGGTGGCGTCTTGGGCTGTTTAGTGGCTTTTTTATGCGGTCACCTGCCAGGCGCAGACGTTACGTTGGTCGATATCAATCCGCAGCGCGCTGCGCTTGCAGCGCAACTCGGTGTGAAGTTTGCGACCGAAGCAGCCGCGCCTCTCGATTGCGATCTAGTATTTCATACGAGCGCCTCGGCGGCTGGTTTGGTGACCGCTCTTAGGCTTGCGGGCGAAGAGGCCACGGTACTTGAGCTGAGTTGGTACGGTACCCAAATCGTTGGTGCACCCTTGGGCGGAGCATTTCATAGCAAACAATTGCGTTTGCAATCGAGCCAGGTTGGACACGTCTCGGCAACCCGCCGACCGCGCTATACGTACCGTCGCCGGCTGGGTGTCGCGCTTGAACTCTTAAAAGATGCAAGGCTTGACGCACTGCTTGCTCCAGCGGTTGCCTTTGCCGATTTACCCAAGCAGTTACCTCAAATTTTAGGTCAACCAAGCGGCATTCTTTGCCAGCTTATTCATTACTCTTAAGGAGCTCGTTGTGTTTACAGTCGAAGTTCGCGATCACATCATGATCGCCCATTCTTTTCGTGGCCAAGTGTTCGGCCCCGCTCAAGCCTTACATGGCGCCACCTTTGTGGTTGACGCGGCTTTCATTGCCAAAACCTTAGATGAGAACGGTATTGTTGTCGATATCGGTCGTGCGCTTGATGTGCTCAAAGACACGCTCAAGCCCCTGAACTATTCAAACCTGGACGATCATCCTGAGTTTAAGGGTATGAACACCACGACTGAGTTTTTAACAAAGTATATTTTTGATCAACTCGCAAGCGCGGCTCGTTCGGGCACGCTTGGTCGCGATGGCAAAGAGTTGCACGCCATCCGCATTACGATCTCTGAATCGCATGTTGCTCGCGCCTGGTACGAGGCTGCAATTTGAACGGCGGTTGATTGAGCGACAACATGAAGCGATTGGTGTTTGCGATACCTGGTGATTTGCTCACGGCGACAGGCGGCTATATCTATGATCGTCACATTATTGACGGCTTGAGAGCGAACCGCTGGCAGGTGCAGGTGCTTGGGCTGGGCGATGGATTTCCGTACCCAGACCTTGGCACGCGGCAAAAGGCCTGTGAAAGCTTGCTGACGCTTGAACCCGGTCTGCCAGTGGTGATCGATGGCTTGGCGTTTGGTGTGTTACCCGAAGTGGCCGCGCAATTACGGCAACGTCATCCATTAATTGCCTTGGTGCATCACCCACTTGCGTTTGAGACGGGCTTGAGTGCTGAGCAGTCGGCGCATTTCAAAGACACCGAGAGGCGAGCACTTGCGCACGCCTCGGGGGTGGTGGTGACCAGCCCCGCTACATTGCATGACGTTGTCGAACATTTTGCAGTGCCTCGCCAGTCGATCACAAGCATCTTGCCTGGTACGGATCGTGTTGTAAAAGTGTCAAGGCCGACGGTGCAAGGTCCGCTGCAGTTATTAGCGGTGGGGTCTGTGGTGAAACGCAAGGGCTTTGACATCTTGTTGCCAGCGTTGGCTCAGCTCTCAGCGTTGTCGTGGCACCTGACAATCGCGGGTGACTTGACGCGTGATGCCGAAGCTGTCGCGCAATTGCATCGCGACCTCGATAGGTTTGACTTATCAAGCCGCGTGCGCGTACTGGGTGCGATTGACTCTGCGCAATTACAAACGCTCTACGCGCAGGCTGATGTCTTTGTGCTGGCGTCTCGTTTTGAAGGTTACGGGATGGCGTATGCCGAGGCACTGGCGCATGGGTTGCCGGTCATTGGCACCACCGCGGGTGCAATCCCAGATACTGTTCCAGCGACCGCAGGTTTGTTGGCCGAGCCAGGTGATGTCAACAGCTTGCTAAACGCTTTGCGTCAAATCATTCAAGATCAGGCTTTGCGCAAGAGTCTCTCGCAAGGTGCGTTGTTAGCGGCTGCGCAGCAACCCTCGTGGGCTGATTGCGCCCGTTTGTTTGAAGGAGTTGTTGAGCGTATCTGCGTCAGCGCGAAGCTAGACGATTCTGACGCGTTGAGCTGATAGATCGCAATCAAAGAGCATCTCATCTTCGAGCGGGTGAGGATGCATTTTTATTCTGACTGCCTGATCCATGTGCTCGATCGCAGGCAGAGAAAAACCGGGGCGACCCGAGCCCATGATGATCGGCGCCACAATAACGTGCAGGCGGTCGAGGCAACCGGCCTGCATAAAGCGTGAAACGGTATCGGCCCCACCTTCTATCAAGATACGTTTGAGACCGCGCTCAAACAAAGCCTTGAGGATGTCGGCAGGGGCGAGTTGGCCGTTGCTGCTTTCAAGCGAGACGACCTCTACCTCGGGTGGTGTGTTGACTTTGATCTGATCGGCAACGATGACAAGACGACGCGCGCCATCGTTTGACCATACCAGTGAGTCGGGTGCTAGGCGGGCCTTTGGATCAATGACGACCCGAGCTGGGTGTTGGCCAGCTACAAGCCGCACATTTAAGCGAGGGTTGTCTGCCGTCGCAGTGCCCACGCCCACGACGACAGCGTCGACAACGGCTCGCAAGCGATGCAAATGGGTGAGCCCAGCTGGCCCATTGATATATTTTGACTGACCGGTGACGGTGGCAATGCGACCATCCAGCGTTTGACCTAATTGACCGACTACCATCATTGCATCGCAAGCACCCGTTCGCAACGGGCCAAAGACAGGCGCCCACTCCGACGGCACCGGAGTGGGCGCTCGAACAAAGGCCTCAAGCAGGTCTGGCCAAGAATCTTGTTGCGCGCTTTCGTTCATGAGGTACCGAGAGTCATTAGAGAGAAAAATTAATAAAAACTACTTAGTTTTTATAATGCAGACTTAGGTAACAAGATCAAAAAAGCAACGGTGAAGAATGTGTGAGGATCAGACAGGGTGGAACTTTAAAAAGTTGTTACAAACTAAGTGTATTCCCCAATATATTGCCACGATGATGGCATAATTGCGAGCGGCGCGATTATTCAGCTAGGTGTCAGCTTACGCTGAAATTTCGTCACAACCCCAATAAAAACTTATTGTTAGGCTCGACGTGTCTAAAACAGACCCCCTGATTGAAGTTGACCGTGTTATCTCCGAACTACGCCGCGGAGCGAGTATTCGAGTACATCTTGGTGAAGCCAGTGTCCTGATGCTCGCGGCCGAGGCCGTCAGCGTTGAAAGCCTGAGCGCGCTGGCCTCTGAGTCTAACTCACCTGTTGCACTGGTCATGACGGGCACACGTGCTAATGTCCTCGGGCTAGATAAAAGTGATCATCAGGCCTGTGTGGTGAGCGCGCCTGGCGGCCTGCACAAGGCCGTGATTGATTACTTGGCAAACCCGCTCTCGGCGCTTGAGACGCCTCCCGACTTGACTGCGTTGCACATTTCAGCAGCGGGGCATCTCGAGCAAGCATGCGTCATGCTAGCCAAACTTTCACGCTTGTTGCCAGCCGCGATTGTGGCGACCGCTGGTTCAGCGACCGACGCCTTGAACGTGAGCGTGGCTGCAATCGATGCTTACATGGATATTGCAGCCGACTCTCTGCGTGTGGTCAGCGAAGCGCGCGTGCCACTCGAAGCCGCCGAGCATGCCCGCGTGGTGGCTTTTCGGCCGCGTGATGGTGGTATCGAACATTTGGCGATTATTGTCGGTGAGCTAAATCCAGAGGTTCCCGCATTGATTCGTTTGCACTCTGAGTGTTTTACGGGCGATTTGATGGGGTCGTTACGCTGTGACTGTGGCAATCAGTTGCGAGGTTCGATCAGCGAAATGAATAAGTTTGGCAGTGGGATTTTGCTGTATCTCGCGCAAGAGGGTCGTGGGATTGGCTTGGTGAATAAGCTGCGCGCCTATCAGTTGCAAGACGCTGGCTTTGATACCGTTGATGCCAATCTGCAGTTGGGCTTTGACTCAGACGAGCGCAATTATTTGCCTGCTGCGCAAATGCTGCGTTTGTTGGGTGTGACGCGCGTGCGGTTAATGACTAACAATCCATTAAAAGTCGCCGCCTTGGCTCAGCATAATATCGAAGTGGTTGAGCGTGTCGCTCACATTTTTCCGTCAAACGAACACAATCATGGCTACTTGCGCACGAAAGCGACTAAAAGTGGTCACATGCTTTAGGGTCTCGCCTTTCTTAACAGACCTCACAGGGTTTAACGTGCCAAGCAGACCAACAGCGGTTGTCTGTTCTCCAGTGCTGCAATGCTGAGCCGAGTTCGGCTCTCGCATCTGTCTGCTGGATTCATCGCCGTGCTGGTGGGCTATACCAGTTCAGCCGCAATTGTCTTTCAAGCCGCGCATGCGGCGGGCGCGACGCCAGCTGAAATTTCGTCTTGGCTATGGGCCTTGGGCCTTGGGATGGGATTTACCTGCATTGGTTTGTCTCTCTATTTCAAAGAGCCGATCCTCACTGCTTGGTCAACGCCGGGTGCTGCGTTATTGATTACGGGCCTCGCAGGGTTATCCATGTCTGAGGCGATCGGCATCTTTTTATTTAATTCTTTGCTCATCACACTTGCAGGCTTTTCTGGTCTGTTTGAACGCCTGATGCGTTACGTACCAAAAACGCTTGCCGCAGCGATGTTGGCGGGAGTTTTGTTACGTTTTGGAGTAGACGTATTTGTGGTGTTGCCGACACAAGGCGCGCTAGTCGGGATCATGCTTGCCTGCTTTCTCGTTGCGAGACGCTATCTGCCACTCTATGCCGTCCCGCTGACTTTTTTTGTTGGGCTCGGCGCAACAGCTGCGCTAGGTTTGTTTCAGATGCAGCATTTCGCACTCACGTTTGCGCAACCCCTTTGGATGACGCCTACCTTTTCGGTCACAAGCCTGATTGGCGTCGGGATCCCGTTATTTATAGTGTCGATGGCTTCACAAAATGTTCCAGGGCTGGCTGTGCTGCGCGCTAATGGCTATACGACACCGGCTTCGCCGTTGATTGGCTTCACGGGTCTTGCCGGTTTGTTACTGGCACCGTTTGGCGGTTTCTCATTTAATTTAGCAGCCATCACCGCGGCCATGTGTATGAGCAAAGACGCCGACGCTGACCCGAAACAACGTTATCTTGCAGCAGTGTGTGCGGGTTGTTTTTATGTCGTCACAGGTGTGCTGGGCGCAACAGTTGTCAGCCTTTTTGCCGCGTTTCCGCAGGCCTTGATTGTGACCATCGCGGGCTTAGCCTTGTTAGGCACGATCGGTAATGGTTTGGCGACGGCACTCAGCGAACCCAACGAGTGTGACGCTGCTGTGATTACGTTTTTGGTGACAGCGTCGGGGCTTTCGCTGTTTGGCTTGAACAGTGCTTTCTGGGGTTTAGCTCTTGGTATGGTGACTGCGGCGTTACATCACCGCAAGTCACCTTAACCTGAGCCCGCCTTACGCTGTAAGCGTATTCGCTGCCGACACGGCACCCTATCCGCCAATTACACCGCCGCTGCCGAAGCGTCGAGCGCTGTACCCGAACCATAAATAGGCGGATGCGTCACAATCGATTTGAGCTCTGGCCGCGCAACCTGTAGGGCCTTCAAATCGGGCTTGGGTCGGCAAAGCGTAGAGTCGCCTTTAAACGCCTGCTCAATGGCATGCGCAGCTGCCAACACCTGATCATCACCAAATAAACGTCCTGACATCTGCAGGCCAAAAGGCATCCCATGTTCGTCCGTGCCACATGGCAAGGCAATGGTGGGGTTGGTCGCGAGCGTTACGACATACGTCAAGCCCAGCCAGTGATAATAATTACGCATGGTCTGACCATCTACCTGAGCGGCATAAAGTTCAGTCCAAGGAAACGCAGTGACAGGTACGACAGGTGACAAAATCAGATCGTATTTTTCAGTGGCCGCTGCAAATTGACGAGTGACCTTCGTTTGCTCAAGGTGCGCCCAGGCTCGGTCAGCCAGCGTAATCGCAGAAGCGATCTCCATGTTTGCTCGGATATTTGGGCCAAGAGTTTCAGGGGCTGTGCGATAGGTGTGTGCAAACGACGATACAAAGTTTTCGGCACGCAAAATATCAAAGGCACGATCTGGGTCGCCTAATTTGAACTCGATTGGCTCACAGGTTGCGACCAAAGACGAGAGGGCTTCAATCCGCTTGCGAAACGTTCTGCGGATCTTTTGGTCGACGATACAGACGCCGAAATCTTCGGTGTAACCAATGCGTAATTTGGATAAATCAAACTGTTGCAATGGCCAAAACTTTTTGGGGTCATTCGGAAACACAAGCGGATCCATCGCATCGCGCCCAACGCTCGCTGAATATAGCAAGGCCGTATCTGCGACGTCACGGCCCATCGGGCCGAGCACTGAAATCACCGACCACCCGAGCGCACGAGCATTATTGCCGATCATGCCTGGTGAGGGACGCATGCCAACAACCCCGCAAAGTGCGGCAGGAATCCGCAATGAGCCACCCGTGTCTGAGCCGGTGCAGATCGGAAGCAGGTCGGTCGCCAAAGCAGCCGCTGAGCCGCCCGACGAGCCGCCGGCGTTTAAGGTTGGATTAAAAGGGTTGCCAGTCGCGCCCCAGACTGCGTTGCGCGTGTTTGCGCCTGCACCCATATCAGGCGTGTTTGTTTTTGCGGTCACGATCGCACCGGCCGAGCGCAGACGGGTAATCAGGCTGTTATCTTGGTCAGGCACATTACTGCGAAACCCAATGTTGCCGTACGTGGTGAGCAAGTCTTTGGTGGCTTGCAAGTCTTTCACACCTAACGGTAGCCCATGCAAAGGGCCTAAGGCCTCGCCTCGCATGACGGCAGACTCGGCTTGCTTTGCGCTAGCACGGGCGCGTTCGAAGTCAGTGGCGCAGATCGCATTGATCGCGGGATTAAGCGCGTCGATACGTTCAATGCAGGCGTCCATGAGCTCGACGGGTGACACCTGGCGAGCGCCAATCAGGCGGCGAAGTTCGACTGCAGAAAGTTCAGGTAGGCTCATAGAATATGGTGTTTAAAAAAGTCAAAGTTAGAGCGTAGTGCTTTGGATGGATTTATACAAGACTGACGAAAGACGTTGCTGCTGTAACCGGTTTGGGAATCGCCGCAATCGTTGCAGCTATACTGATCTAGAACCTCCAGATGTGCTTTCTTCTCATCGGAATGACATGATTGCAGTAATTGAAGGATATCGCGCTGGCCTTTACGCCCGTCATCAGTGGCTCCCTAATATCGTTGCGGGGCTCGTGGTGGGGATCGTCGCGCTGCCATTGTCGATGGCCTTTGCGATCGCCTCGGGGGCACGACCCGAGCAAGGCATCTACACCGCCATTATTGGTGGCGGGCTAGTCACTTTGCTAGGCGGCTCTCGGTTGCAGATCGCTGGGCCAACCGGTGCGTTTATTGTGATCCTGGCCGGAATCACCGCCAAATATGGCATGGCTGGCTTGCAGGTTGCCACACTGATGGCCGGGGTGATGCTGTTGCTCATGGGTCTGACCAAAATGGGAGCGGTCATCAAATTTATTCCGGCCCCCGTGATTGTGGGGTTCACCACGGGTATCGGTGTCATCATTTTTGTTGGTCAATGGTCTGATTTTTTAGGGTTGCCTAAAGTTACGGCTGAGCACTTCCATGAAAAATTATGGGGCCAGCTCACGCTGCTGTCTCAAACCCATCTACCGACACTGGCGATTGCGCTGTTAAGTTTGTTGATTGTGATTTTTTCTCCAAAGGTCTCAGCACTAAAAAAGATACCGGGGCCTTTGGTGGCGATGATCGTGGCCACATTGTTGCAGTCGACGCTACAACTGCAGGGAGTGGCGACCATCGGGACGGCCTTTGGCGGGGTACCTCAGGGCCTGCCGGCGTTTGCGTTGCCCGATTTAAGTCTGTCGCAAGTGCTGTCGTTGATTGGGCCTGCCTTCACGATCGCAATGCTCGGCGCGATTGAGTCATTACTGTCGGCGGTGGTGGCTGATGGGATGGCTGGCACCAAACATGATTCTAATCAAGAGCTTGTGGGGCAGGGCATCGCCAATATGATGACACCCCTGTTTGGTGGGTTTGCAGCAACAGGAGCGATTGCGCGCACCGCGACTAATATCCGCAATGGTGCGACGAGCCCCCTTGCGGGGATCATGCACGCGGTGACGCTGATTGCAGTACTGCTGGTGCTAGCTCCTTTGGCTTCAAGCATCCCGTTGGCCGCGCTGGCAGCAATTCTGTTTGTAGTGGCTTGGAACATGAGCGAACTCCACCGTTTTGGGCGCGTACTGACTCGAGCACCGTATGCGGATCGTGCGATTCTAGTCGTCACGTTTTTGTTGACAGTGTTTGTGGATCTGGTGGTGGCAGTCAATGTTGGTGTCATCCTGGCAATTTTGCATTTTTTACGACGCATGGCGGCGGCCGTCGAATTGCGCCAATTGGATCAGGTCTCGGTACAGCCTGAACTGGCAAGTCAGGGTCTTGGAGCTTTGCCTGCTGGGACCTTGCTGTACGAAATCAACGGCCCGATGTTTTTCGGTGCCGTCGACAATTTCGAGCGTGTCTTGCGTGATACCGCAACCGATCCAAAGGTGTTGATCATGCGTTTGCAGCGAGTGCCTTTTATGGATGTGACAGGATTACAGTGCATCGAAGATGCAATCACTGGGTTGCAGAAACGAGGTGTCAGAGTGCTATTGTGCGAGGCCAACGAACGTGTCTTGCTTAAATTGCGCAAAGCAGGAATCTTTGAAACGTTGCCAGACAGCAACTACTTTGAATCTCTATCTGGCGCCTTATTTGCTGCGAGTCGGTAAACATGACTATTAAAAAAACGCATAGCAAAGCTGTTGCCCTAACAGAGAAGGCTGAGAAGGCTGAGAAGGCGATAAAGTCGAAGACGTTGAAAAATCTCAAGAAGACAAAGGTGTCTGCGCAGCTTACCAAAGACTCTTTGCACGATAAAAAATCTGGTTCAGACAAAAAACTTGGTCCCGATAAAAAAATTACCAATCGGGAGTTCAAATTATTGCTGAAACCTGAAGGCTTAGACCGACGCAGTCGCATCATGCAGCTGAGTAGCTTGTTGGTGGCTTTTTGCCAAAAATCTGGAGTTGAATTTTTTCACCTTGACAATGCCAACACGGGTTTACGCAATGTCTTTTTTTACGATACGCCAGGTGAGCATTTCAGGCGCAATAACTTAATTTTACGAGTGCGCGAGTCACGCCAAAATGTATGGGTTGATGACTGGTGTGAGGTCACCCTGAAGTGTCGAGCGCACACCCTAAAGGACTCGTTGCACTACAGCCCAAAGTCTGCCTTACCCCTTAAGGTTCGGCTGCGCTTGAAAGAAGAAATCCTTCGAGGCGATGGGTTAGGCACGACTAGAATGATCTATTCGAACAATGCCATTTTAGATACTGTTCCCTTGAATTCAGTCTTTGACAGAACGCTACAAAGCGTCATCGGATTCTTTCCCGATTTGAAAAAACTTGAAGCTGCTCCCGAGTTGCCAGTACAGATCGTGGGCGGACGTACCAACAAGGTACTTGAAGCATGTTTGCCGCTCGGCAACTTAGTGTTTGGTGATGGCGTTCAAGCACACTGTGAGGTCGCGATCTGGATGCGCAGTGTCGGTGATCCGATTATTGGTGAGTTAGCCTATTCGTATCGAGTAAACGATGAGAACCGTGGCGACCTTCAAGCGCATAAAAAAGCTGACAAGTTTTTTAAACAATTGCAGTTGGCAATAGGCGATTGGTTGGCCAGCGGCACAACTAAAACTGCGCTGGTCTACGGCAGGCCGGAATAAGTGCGACGATGACGACGACTGCCCCATCTAATGCGCATTCCAGCGCAGTTCCCGTTGTAGTACGGCCCACGCTATGGCAAATTTTTTTTGAATTTTTGTTGATCGGCGCGGTCAGTTTTGGCGGCGGCATTGTGGCCTACGAGCGCATTCTGTTAATCCAAAAGAGACAATGGCTGAGTGCTGATAGCTTTATGGCGACCCTTGCCATCAGTCAGACAATGCCAGGCTTAAATTCAGTCAACCTCGCGCTACTCGCCGGCGATCAACTTCGTGGCACGATGGGTGCGCTGGCGGCGGCCATCGGGTTGATGCTGCCGGGGGGCGCCTTTGTCTTAGTGGTTGGGGTTGCCTATAGTGCCAGCGGTCAGCATCCGTTTATCAATGTGCTGCTGGCCGGAATCGCCGCCGGTGCAACCGGGCTGCTAGCGTCGGTGACCTACACGATTGGTAAACGTCATTTTGTTCGACTGAAGTCGTTGCTGATGATCGTTTCTACGTTTGTGTTGATGAGCGTATTCAAGCTTTCGCTAGTGTGGGTCTTGATCGTGATGGTACCGATTGGCTTATATCTGTATCGGCCTGGACAACAACCATGAGTGTCTTGCTTCAGCTGTTTCTAAACTTTGGTATGTTGTCGGTCTTGGCTGTGGGCGGAGGCACCGCTGTTTTGCCTGAGATGCAGACGGTGCTCGCCGCGCAATTTAATATTGATCACACTGCGTTTGTGCATATTTACAGTATTGGACAGTTGGCGCCAGGCCCAAACATGATGATGGTTCTGGTATTTGGTTTTCAGCTTGCCGGGTTGCTCGGCGCGGGCGTTGTGCTCATTGCGTTTTTTATTCCGTCTAGCGTGCTGTGTTTGAGCATGGGGCGGCTGTGGCAAAAAATTGGCGAGCGTCCCTGGCGACGCGCAGTTCAAAATGCACTCGAGCCCATCTCGATTGGTTTGATGTGCTCGGGCGTGTACGCGGTGGCGAAGGCGGCTGTTGTGGGGCCCTTAACGATCACTCTAGCAATCGCGACCTTTGCAGCGATTCTGTTCACCCGAGTGAATCCGGTTTTTATGATTTTGGGCGCTGGCGGTTTGGGTGCGCTCTTGATGCATTTTTTTGGTCTTCATTAGTGGCTTGGATCGCCGAGACCATCGACGGGCTAGTGCTATCGCTGCACTGCCAGCCTGGCGCGAAAGTCTCAAAGGTGGTGGGCTTGCACGGCGAACGACTTAAGCTTCAAGTGCAGGCTCCACCGCTTGAAAATCGTGCAAATGAAGCCTTAGTCGCCTGGCTTGCAGATCAATTAAGCTTGCCGCGCAAGCAGATCGAATTACTGACTGGCCACACCAGTCGTCAAAAGCGAGTATTGGTGCGCGGCACAACGCTAGAGCAAGTTGAGCGGTTGTTGAAGGCAACGCAAAAGTGAATTGACAGCAGGTTAGCCGCGCCCTATAAACACCCATCTGAGATGCTGCGTTTGAAAGCGGTACTTTTAAAAATAAGAGGATGAGACATGACTCGTAGCACCGCTGCGACTGGGGCGCAATTATTGCAGCGCTTTACCCAGGCCGCGTCAACCTTTGCAAAGCCCCGCCCTGTGCAGGTCGATATGCTTGTGCAGTTCGATGACGTTCCTGTCATCGTTCGGATTCGTGACGGTCGTGTGGCCGAGATCGTAGAGCGTGGCGTGGCATTACAGTCGTGGGATTTTTCAGTCAAAGGGACAGCTGAAGGCTGGAGTAAGTTTTGGTTAGCTACGCCGCCAGCTGGCTGGCATGATCTGCTGGCGTTGAATAAACGGCGTGCGTTCACAATCGAGGGGCATTTGCACCCGCTGATGGCGCACCTGCAATTTATTAAGGATTTGCTAGCCTCGCCACGTGAGGTGGCGGCATGAGCGTCACACTTGAACCGATTGTTGGTCGTTACATAACGTTTGCGATTCAGGGCAAACAATGCCGTGTGTACTTTGAAGAGGCGGGCAGTGGGATTCCATTAGTCTGCTTGCACACAGCGGGCGCTGACAATCGTCAGTATCGCCATATGATGAATGACCCTGAGATTACCGCGCGCTATCGTGTGCTTGCGTTTGATATGCCTTGGCATGGTAAGTCTTATCCACCCGAAGGCTGGCAAGACACAGAATATAAGTTATCGACGGCCCTGTATGTTGACACGGTGATGGCCTTTTGCGCGGCACTTGAGCTCGAATGCCCCGTGGTTATCGGCTGTTCGATTGGTGGGCGAATCGTTTTGCAACTCGCCCATCTTCATTCAGATAAATTTCGTGCCTTGATCGGTGTTGAGGCTGCAGATCATCAGCAGCCTTGGTACGACACCTCTTGGTTGCATCGTGGTGATGTGCATGGCGGTGAGGTGTGTGCAGCGTTGGTGTCGGGCTTAGTCGCGCCACAATCTCCAGCAGTGCATCGCCATGAAACGCTATGGCAATACATGCAAGGTGGTCCTGGTATTTTTAAGGGCGACCTATATTTTTATCGGGTTGACAGCGACTTGAGAGGCAAGTTGACAGGTATCCGCACCGACTTATGTCCGCTTTATTTATTGACGGGCGAATACGATTTTTCGTGCACGCCAGAAGATACGCTTCGCACAGCTGAGTCGATACCAGGCGCTGAAGTGACCGTCATGCGCGAAGTGGGACATTTTCCGATGAGCGAAAACCCGGCGCAATTTCGCAAATATCTATTGCCAGTCCTCAAGCGAATCGAGGGCGAGTAATAAACTGTTTACCGCAGGCGCCGAAAATGGTCGCCCGTTTAGACACAATTAATGGTTTCAATATGACACGCACAAGCTCAGATCCAGTGACCCTATGTATGGCAGATTATGCGTGCGCGCAAAGTTGGGGCAGTTTGCCTGAGGCGGTGCGCGTGCATACTTCGCGGGCTTGGTTGAACTTTGTCGCTTGTGCGACGGGCGGTGCACTGATGCCTTCAGTGGATGCTGCCGTGACAGGCTTGCTATCGATGGGGGCGGGTGAGGTGCCTAGTTTAGGTCGCTACGAATCTACCTCGCTACCTGATGCAGCACTGATCGGTAGTCTCGCCGCTTCAGCGCATACCTATGATGACACGCATCTTTCAACCATCACCCACCCGACGGGGCCTGTCGCTTCGGCCATACTGGCCACCGCGTATCAGCTTGGTTCGGTCGACCGGCCAGTTAGCGGTGAGCAAATGCTTAACGCGCTTGCAATTGGCATCGAGCTAGAGTGCCGTGTGAGTTGCGCGATTAAGGCGGGTGGCGCCAATATGGGTTGGTACATGACCGGCTTATCTGGGGCGATCGGAGCTGCGGCTGCAGTCGGTCGCTTGTTGAATTTGACGCAGCCTCAAATGGTGTCTGCGCTCGGGCTCGCCGCAAGTCAGGCAGGTGGTCTGCGCGCCGCACACGGCAGCATGGCCATCACGTTTGTGCCAGGACTCGCTGCGCGTGATGGCGTGGTGGCGGCCCATCTGGCAGCTGCCAATTATGCGTGCAGCGCAATTGCGATTGATGGTCGTAACGGGTTACTGCAAGTCTTGACAGGTGGCCATGATGCGAGTTTGATACGCGATCAACTCGGAGAGCGCTTTGAATCTTTGAACAATGCCTTCAAGCCTTATCCCTGCGGCATTGTGGTTCATCCAGCAATCGATGCTTGCCTGCACTTGCAGCGCACGCATAAGATCAGCCATCAGGACATTGCACAAATCTCGCTGCGAGTGCACCCCGATGCGTTGACATTATGTTGGCGCAAATTGCCCGAAACTGTTTTAGATGCTCAGGTGAGCCTATATCACTGGGTGGGGGCAAGTCTGGTGTATGGCGCAGCAGGCATTGCACAAGGCACTTTAGAGAGTGTCCTGGATCCTGCGGTTCGTGGCTTACAAGAGTGTGTTGACGTAGTCGTAGATCCGGCGCTTCAAGACAATCAAGCGGTTGTGAAGATTCGGTTGCGCGATGGCTGCGAAGTTGAACACTTCACGCGTGATGCAACGGGCAGCGTGACCAATCCGATGAATGACGAACAACTTGCAGCCAAGTTTCTTGAGTTGGTCATACCGGTGTTAGGCGAGCGACGTGCACGATCATTGTTGGCCAAATCTTCAGATATGGCCAACGTGAATAGTGCAGCTGAAATATTGCAGTTGGGTGCTCGGTAGGCTTTGGTACCAAAGCTTTATTCGACGAGGCCTGCCACGACATTTGAAAAACCCGAGTCGACGTGCAGAATTTCGCCCGTCACACCTGAGGCTAAATCTGATAGCAAAAACGCGGCCACGTTGCCCACTTGTTCAATGGTGACGTTGCGGCGCAGGGGCGCACTTGCTTCGACAAATTTCAAGATACTCGAAAAATCTTTAATGCCACTTGCCGCTAGTGTTTTGATCGGACCGGCTGAAATGCCGTTGGCGCGAATGCCTTCTGGCCCAAGGTTAGCGGCCAAGTAGCGTACCGAGGCTTCAAGTGAGGCTTTCGCCAGCCCCATCGTGTTGTAGTTAGCAAGTACGCGTTCGGCACCTAGATAGGTGAGCGTGATCAAGGCACCATTGCGCCCTTGCATCATTGGCCGAGCCGCCTTCGCTAAGGCTGGAAAGCTGTACGACGAAATGTCATGCGCAATGCGAAAGGCTTCGCGAGAAAGGCCGTCTAGAAACTCACCCGCAATCGCTTCGCGTGGAGCAAAGCCAATTGAGTGAACCAAACCATCCAAGCCATCCCAATGTTTGGCGAGCTCGGTGAAGGTGGCTTCGATTTGACTGTCTTCAGCGACATCGCAGGGCAATACAATCTTGCTGCCAAAATCAGCTGCAAATTCTGTGACCCGCTCTGCAAAGCGCTCACCAACGTACGTGAAGGCAAGTTCGGCACCTTGTTCGTGGCAAGCTTTGGCAATGCCGTAGGCAATCGACCGGTTAGAGATGACGCCTGTTATTAAAATACGTTTGCCAGAAAGAAAGCCCATAAAAATCCTAGAAATAAAAAGTCAACGAACTGGATCTGCTAAAGCGGATAGAGCGTCAGCTGCGATTGGCCGTACCCGGAACCCGCAGTTTAGCGCCGACTTGAACGGTATCAGTTTTTAGGCTGTTCAGCGCGCGCAAGTTCACGATGGTCGTATTGTATTGGCGCGCGATGGATTCTAGGGATTCGCCTTTGCGTACAACATGGATACGCACTTGTTGACTGGCCGTGGCATTGGGTTGTCGCCCTGCCACTTGTGGCACCCCTGAGGCGCTTGGCGGCGCAAGCTGTAGCCCTTGTCCGGCTGGGCCAGGAATAATGACGATTTGCTCTGCTGTGACGCGCGCGTTGGGTTCGATGCGATTCGCCTGACGCAAACGGGCCTCGGCCACCCCAAATTTGGCAGCAATTGAGCTAAAGGTGTCGCCCGGCTTGGCTTCGTAGGTTTTCCAGGATGAGAGTTCGCCTTGATATTGCAAAAGGTTGGCGTTGAAAATATCAACTTTGTTGCGAGGCAAGATCACGACATGCTCTTCTTGAGCTGAAATGACCGGTTGGTTAAATGAGGGGTTTAACGCGTGAAAGTCATCAATCGGCATTTCGGCGAGTTGTGCCGCAATCGTGAAGTCGATGTTGACCTTTTTTTGCACCGCAACAAAGTAAGGGCTATTGTCAACTTGAGGTAGCACGACAGCGTAGCGCTCGGGGTCGGCTACGATATTTTTAATTGCCTGCAGCTTGGGGACGTAGTTCAGGGTCTCGTTAGGCATACTAAGCGACAGATAGTCGGTTGACTTGCCCATGGCCATATTGCGCGTGACTGCGCGCTTGACCGAGCCTTCGCCCCAGTTGTACGAGGCAAGTGCCAGATACCAGTCGCCCTGAAATTCAAATAGGTATTCAAGGTAGTCGAGAGCTGCGTTGGTCGAGGCGATTGGATCGCGCCGTTGATCGTGCCACCAGTCTTGTTTAAGCTTGAACTGGGTACCCGTGCTGGGGATAAATTGCCACAGCCCCGAGGCTCGGGCGCTTGAATACGCGACTGGGTTGTAGGCACTTTCGACAAAAGGCAGTAAGGCCAACTCGGTGGGCAGGCCACGTCGGTTGATCTCATCAACGATGTAATACAGGTATTTTCCGGCTCGTTCGGCCATGCGTTGCATCGCTTCGGGATGCGAGGCGTAATAGGCTGTCCATTTAGCCGAAAGGGGAGTGTTGAGGTTGGGTATGGCAAAGCCGCGACGGATCCGCTCCCAGGCGTCGAGCGGCGGGATCGTCAAATCGATGGTGCGCGAGGTGTCCTCAGCAACGTAACGGCCTTTTTGGTCTGTGCCAGCGCAGCCAACCAGGGTCAGCAGACTGAGCACGCACAACAAACGAAAAAAACGCATGAGGGTCAACGGAAATTGTTTTTCCACTCTCTGAGCGCTGCGAACACCTCAACAGGAGAGGTGAGTTCGCGCTGCGCCCAGGTGCTGGCGGCTTGCACAACACTGGGCTGCCGTACGCGTAAAAACGGGTTACAGGCCAGCTCAAGTTCGATCGAGCTGGGTAGGGTAGGCTGGTTTAACTGGCGCTGCCCGTTAGCGTGCTCTTGCCAAGCTTGTAGCGCAACATTATCGGGTTCAACCACACAGGCCCAACGCATGTTTGACAGCGTGTACTCATGGGCGCAGTACACCCTTGAGTCCGCTGGCAGCGCTGCCAGTTTTGCTAGCGACGCTTCCATGAGGGCGGGGGTTCCTTCAAACACGCGCCCACAGCCTGCTGCAAAGAGTGTATCCCCACAAAACACAACAGGGGTAGCGCCAAAAGTACCAAAAAATGCAATATGCCCCGCAGTATGGCCAGGAATATCCAAAACCGAAAGTTTTAGCTCTAGCGAAGTATCTTCGAAGGTGTCGCCTTCGACCAACGCCACATCGCAAACTGGCAAGACTTCTCCGGCAGGACCCCAAACCTTAGCGCCCGTTTGCGCAACCAGTTCAGCGACTCCCCCAACGTGGTCATCGTGATGATGGGTGAGTAAAATAGCGTTCAGTGAGAGTTGCTGTTCTTTAAGAACTTGTAACACTGGCTGGGCTTGACCCGGATCAACCACCAAGGCTTGCCGCCCGTTAGAGACTAACCAGATATAGTTGTCGCTGAAAGCCGAGATCGGCGAGATGCCGTGGCTTGGCTGTGCAAAGTCAGGATGGAGCTGAGTTTTATTCATTTTTTGAGAACACGTGTCAAAACCACAATCCCCTATTGTAGACTTTGAGCAGTGGCGACAAAGCGAACTCGGCCAGTATGTGCAGCGCTTTGAGCAAACTTGCTTCGATAAGATGGTTGCTGACGTGTTTGGCTACCATGCGCTGCAGTTGGGGCAACCTAATCTTGATCTTTTACGCACCAACCGTATGCCCTTTAAGGCCTACGCAGGTGCCGATTTGCCCGCACTGCCTGCTGCGGACTGGACGGGCATGGTGTTGGCTGAACCAGAGTTTTTACCTTTTGATTCGCAAAGTGTAGATCTTTTAGTTTTGCCTCATGGCTTAGAAGCAAGCGCTCACCCACATCAAGTCTTGCGCGAGGTTGAGCGTGTGCTGGTGCCCGAGGGCCGAGTCGTGATCTCAGGGTTTAATCCCTGGAGCCTTTGGGGAGTACGCCATCGAATACCTTATTTAGCGCCTTGCTTGCCGCAGCCGCTTCAGACGCAAGTGTCGCTGCCTCGGTTAAAGGATTGGCTCAAGTTGCTGTCGTTTGAAATCGAATTAGGGCACTTTGGCTGTTACGCACCGCCGCTTCGTTCGCAAAAATGGCTAGATCGCTTTGCGTTTGCCGAAGCCGCCGGTAACCGCTGGTGGCCGGTCTGTGGCGCTGTGTATGTTGTGTCAGCCGTTAAACGCGTGGCTGGTATGCGTCTCATCACGCCGCGCTGGAAAAGTGCCGCACCCCTGCGCAAAGGTGCGCGCCAGACCGCGGGCGCAACGCTGCAGCAAAAGGCTGGTTCAAAACCGTTCAACGACGCTGTTTAACCAAATGCACGTAAATCCTCCGCGTCCTGGGAGTATGAACAACGCGAACACCCTGCCGTGTTGCAAGCAGCCGCGTTGTCTGTGGTGACCAGAACATTAATCTAAAGAAGCACGTAATGAATACTGAAGACACTGTAGAAATTTGGACCGATGGGGCATGCAAAGGTAATCCAGGTCCGGGCGGCTGGGGCGTTTTGTTAAAGCGAGGGAGCGTTGAAAAAACACTCCACGGCGGCGAACCTTTAACCACCAATAACCGGATGGAAATGATGGCGGTGATTGAGGCGTTACGTGCCTTGACGCGACCGTGCAAAGTC
>CALCPT010000483.1 GCA_937897265.1 uncultured Alcaligenaceae bacterium | reverse complement strand
CTTACCCTGCCGGTGGTACAACAGACTTGCTTGCACGGGCGGTGAGCGGCCGTTTAGGTGAGTTGCTCGGGCGCACTGTCGTCGTCGACAACAAACCGGGCGCGGGCGGTGTGATTGGCTCACAGCAGGTGGCAAAGTCAACGCCTGACGGCCACACGCTGGTGTTTGCTAGCATCGCCTCGCACGGCATTATCCCCGCGCTGCAAACCCCACCGCCCTACGATGCGGTCAAAGATTTTATGCCGATCACCTTGGTAGCCAGCACGCCTAACGTGTTGTTGGTCAATGTGAATCTGCCGGTTAAAAACGTACAAGAGTTGATCGCTTTAGCAAAGGCCAAGCCCGGCACGATCAATTTTGGCTCAACGAGCCACGGTGGTTCGCCTCACATGACGGGTGAACTGTTTAAAACGATGACGGGTGTCGAGATTGTGCACGTGCCGTACAAAGGCGCCTCGCCGATGTTGATCGACTTGATCGGCGGCCAGGTTGCGATGGGCTTTGATAATTTGCCCTCATCGATGGCAAACATCAAGGCCGGTAAAGTGCGAGCGTTAGCCGTGACGACCACCACCCGTTGGCCCGGTGCTCCAGAGATTCCGACCATGATCGAAGCCGGGGTGGAGGGGTATGACGTTTCGGCATGGTTCGGCTTGTTGGCGCCGGCCGGCACACCTCAGCCATTGATTGATTTGCTGAGCAAGCACTTGATGGCGATCTTACGTACTGACGCGATTAAGACGCAATTTTTAGAGTTGGGTGCGTTGCCTGTGGGTGATACGCCGGCTGAATTTAAGCGCTTTATCGAAATCGAGCGCGATAAGTGGAACAAGGTTGCACAGGCGAACAATATTAAGCTTTAAGGGTCAGCCCTGCACGGCATACAAAGGGTAAATAATTTTGAAACAAGCATATATAAAAGGTGTCGGCAACACTCCCTTTGGTCGGCTTGAGGGTCGTAATACACTTGATCTGATGGCTCAAGCGGCCAACGCTGCGTTGAAGTCTGCAGGGTTGGTGCGCGCAGAGGTTGACGGCGTACTGTGTGGGTACGCAACCACACTGCCGCATTTGATGCTGGCAAATTTGTTTTGTGAACGCTTTTCGTTACGCCCTCATTATGCGCATGGCATGGCCGCCGGTGGTGCTACCGGTGCAGCGATGCTGATGCTTGCGCGCGAATTAGTGCAAAGTGGGCGTTGCCGTAATGTCTTGGTGGTGGCTGGCGAAAATCGGCTAAGCGGGCAAACGCGAGACAGTTCGATTCAGAC
>CALCPT010000482.1 GCA_937897265.1 uncultured Alcaligenaceae bacterium | reverse complement strand
GCTGCTCAGATCCGCCTTGCCAAGAGTCTCACCGTTATTGAAGCGAACAGCACCAAGATTGGCATTCTCACCTCCATAACCAGCGAGAGCTATGTCATTGGCATAGACCGCAGTGGAGCCTGCATTGAGGTAAGTGAAGGCCCCACTTTGGATAGAGACTAGGCCTGTGCCAAAAGCGGCTGCATGGCTAGCAATGATGCGCCCCTGGACCAAATAAGTGCCGCCTGTAAAGGTGTTGGCAGCGGCTAGCGTCATGGAGTTGTTGCCGATCTTTGTCACTGTCACCGCGCCGCTGCCGTTGTTGGTGATTGATGCATTGACCGTGAAAACGGTGGTCGTGTTGCTGCCGCTGTTGCTGTTGAAAACGATTTCACCAGGCGTGTTATCCGCGCCACCAGCGGTGAGTTTGCCGCCCAGCGCAACGGTGCTGCCGATGGGGGTGTTCAGATCGAGGCGTCCCCGGTCCGGGGTTCCACTCAGTTCGAAGGCCGCCGACATGCTGTGCGCTTCAGTGGTCTCGGTTGCGGCCACCTGCACCGACATCCGCCCGGTCAGGAGATCGGCAGGCGCCGGTTCATCCGGTGCCTTCAGGGAGGCGCAGCCAGTCAACAGTGCCAGGCAGGCGGCAGCGCATACCCTGAATCTCACAAATCGACTTTCAGCCGGATTACGGTTTCCCGCAATACATCGTTGGCCTCGTTAATGTCACGCATGCGCGCCTCAGCGTCAGCCTCTTTACTGACATCAGGGTGATACTTGCGCGCAAGCTTGCGATACGCCTTGCGGATATCATCCTGCGAAGCCTCGCGGGGCACTTCTAAAATCTTGTAGTAGTCTTTGAATTCCATATGCGTGGCGGCACGAGGCTCGCCAAAAGGGTGGACACCCTTTCACAATGGGGCTAAAACCCTAAAAACTCAAGGGATATCATGCAAATAAACAATATTCCGTTTGGCACGACAGACTGGTCAAGCGTTGAAGTCACCGAGCACCCTGGCACCACCGGCAAAGCCTATTGGCGCACACGCCAATTTGGCGCGATTCGGGTGCGCATGGTTGAGTACAGTGCGGGATACCTAGCCGACCACTGGTGCGAAAAAGGCCATATCTTGCTGTGCCTGTCTGGTAGCTTGCATACCGAGCTTAAAGACGGTCGGCATTTTGACTTGACACCCGGTACGAGCTACCAAGTTGCGGATCATGCCGAACCTCATCAATCATCAACCGCAACGGGGGCGACGCTGTTTATTGTGGATTGACCTATCCGAGTCCAAGCTTCTTTTGCGTCCATCCGAGCGCTGCAGAAATCGCTTGGTACCTCCCTCAGGCTAAAGCCTCTGACCTCGCTCCTGAGTCGACTATTTATTTTCAAGTCGACTCACGAACCAAAAAGCAACTTCAATCCGTAGCTTTAACCAGCAGCGCGTTGCTGCAAAATCTCGACGGCCGGCAAAGTCTTGCCCTCTAAAAACTCTAAGAAAGCACCGCCCCCAGTCGAGATGTAGCCAACCTTGTCGGTAATCCCAAACTTAGCAATCGCAGCCAACGTGTCACCGCCACCTGCAATTGAAAACCCTGCAGAGTCAGCAATGGCGTGCGAAACAACCTCGGTACCTTTAGCAAAGGCGTCAAACT
>CALCPT010000481.1 GCA_937897265.1 uncultured Alcaligenaceae bacterium | reverse complement strand
GGGTCCAGCGATAAGCCATAAAAATGCGAAGATAACAATTTTTTTTCGAAATTAATAATAAGCCTTCGAACCTAACAAGCCCCTTGTAATTAGGGCATTAGAGGTGGTCATAAAATACTATTTAACTGATAAACAGTTAATTAAACTGCAATTACTTCCCTTTGAAAACGGCTTTTCTTTTTTCGACAAAGGCCGCCATTCCCTCTCTCTGATCCTCTGTTGCAAAGCAAGCATGAAACTGGCGACGCTCGAACAGCACACCTTCGTGCAATGAGGACTCGAACGCTCGGTTAACCGACTCTTTAGCCATAATCACCATCGGCAAGGACATGCCACAAATCACCGTCGCAGCTTCAACTGCCTCATCCAACAGTTTATCGGCGGCCACCACGCGCGATACCAACCCAGCACGCTCAGCCTCTACGGCATCCATCATGCGCGCGGTCAGAACCATATCCATTGCCTTGGACTTTCCGACGGCGCGAGGCAAGCGCTGAGTACCGCCTGAGCCGGGAATTGCACCAATTTTGATCTCAGGCTGACCAAATTTTGCCGTTTCCGCAGCAATAATGAAATCACACATCATGGCCAACTCGCAGCCGCCACCCAACGCATAACCAGCCACAGCTGCGATCACCGGCTTACGAACACGGCGGATGGTTTCCCAATTGCGAGTGATGTAATCAGTGCGATAGACGTCCATGTAGGACCAGTCTTTCATCGCAGCGATGTCAGCACCCGCAGCAAACGCTTTTTCGCTGCCCGTGATGACGATGCAACCAATCTCGTCGTTTGCATCAAAGGCCAGTAACGCAGCACCCAACTCATTCATCAGTGCATCATTCAGAGCATTGAGCGCTTTGGGGCGGTTCAAGGTCAACAGGCCAACGCGGCCACGAGTTTCAATCAGTACTAGCGCTTCGCTCATGAGAGGATCCTGGAAAATGTGAAATAAGATAGCGGTATGAAAAGCAAACCCATCCTTTATAGTTTAGAGCCTTTTGATTTGGCGGGACACCGCTTTCGCGTCACGCTGACGATTCCCGAGCCCAATCCGCGAGGCCAAATCGTGTCGCTGCCCGCCTGGATTCCAGGCAGCTATCTGATTCGAGATTTTGCACGCCAAATCGAGATGATTTCGGCTCGCTCGGGTAATCGTCGCTTACCCGTGGTTAAGCTTGACAACCATAGCTGGCAAATCGAACCATGTGCCGAGCCGCTGCACATCACAGCCACCGTCTATGCCTGGGATCTTTCAGTGCGCGGGGCGCACCTTGATGAGACGCACGGCTTTTTTAACGGCACCAGCGTTTACTTAAGGCCACATGGCCTTGAAGAGTTGCCGTGCAAAGTTACCCTGATTGCACCCGCGCTAGCGACTTGGCGCGTCTTTACTAGTCTGCCTCAGGCCACTCAACTTTCCTCTAGCCCCAAAATTGCCAGAGACTTCGCCAATGGGTTTGGGGTCTACGAAGCACTCAATTACGACGACTTGATCGATCATCCCGTCGAAATGGGCCGACCTCAAGTCGTTCGGTTTGAAGCTTGCGGAGCGCCTCATGAGATGGTGTTCACGGGCGTCATTCCTAATTTAGATCTCAAGCGTATCGCGCGGGATGTTAAAGCTATCTGCGAAACACAGATTCGTTTTTTTGAACCCGACTCGTCACGAGCGCCATTTTTAGACACCGCGCTGAAGTACGTCTTTATGACAATGGTCACGGGTGACAGTTACGGCGGCCTTGAACACCGCGCCTCAACTGCCTTGATGGCTGCGCGCAAAGACCTCCCCACCCTTGGAAACAAAAAGACCCCAGAGGGCTATCAGACCTTTTTGGGTTTAGTCAGCCACGAATATTTTCATACCTGGCACGTCAAGCGGATCAAGCCAGCCGTCTTTGCGCCCTACGATCTGACAAAAGAGTCGCACACTCGTCTGCTGTGGATTTTTGAAGGCTTCACGTCGTATTACGATGATCTGATGCTGCTACGTAGCGGCGTGATCAATCAGTCTGACTATTTGCGAACACTCGGCAAGCAAATTAGCGGGGTCTATGCAACGCCTGGTCGACACAAACAATCAGTGGCCGAGAGTTCGTTTGACGCCTGGTCACGCTACTACAAGCAAGACGAAAACTCTCCAAATGCCTTGGTGAGCTATTACACCAAGGGCTCGCTAGTTGCGTTGGGCTTGGATCTTACGATTCGTCACGCCACCCACCAAGCTTATAGCTTAGATGATGTCATGCGAGGCCTGTGGGAGCAGTATGGGCGCGATTTTTATCAAGGTACCGCCCGCGGCTTAAAAGAGAAGGCTTTCGTTCGCCTTGTACTTGACTGCACCGGAGTCAACATTTCAGAGCAAATCGCGCGCTGGGTCTATGGCCGCGAAGATGTTCCATTACGAGCACTGTTTGCACAGCACGGCATTGATATGCACTGGAACACAGCAAATCACTTGCCCACACTTGACGTTCGCACGCGCAAACAGGGAGATCATATCGTGTTAGCAACAGTCTTTGAGCACGGCGCTGCCCATCAAGGCGGACTCTCGGCACACGACGTACTCGTAGCGATTGATGGCGTACGCATCGATTCAGTAAACGGGTCGCTAGAAACTGTATTAGCCCGCCATGTACCGGGCGAGCGCGTCAAGGTCCATGTGTTTAGGCGCGATGAGTTGCGTGAATTTTCGGTTAAGCTCGCAGCCCCCGCTCAAACACAATGCGAACTCAAACCGATGACAGCCCCTTTATGACACGCCCCGACACAGATGACTTTGCCTCACTTTTCACGCAAGGGGTGGCACTGTTAGACGTACGCGCTCCTGTTGAGTTTGAACAAGGGGCTTTTCCCAGCGCGACCAATCTGCCGCTCATGAATGACCAAGAGCGCCATCAAGTTGGCCTGCGCTACAAACAAGTCAACCAAGAGGCTGCCATCAAGCTTGGGCATGAACTCGTGTCAGGGGACATTAAAGCAGCACGAGTCGCTTTGTGGAAAGCCTTTGCGCAAGCACACCCCGAAGGCTACCTGTACTGCTTTCGAGGAGGACTGCGTTCGCGCATCTCACAGAGCTGGCTGGCTGAGGCTGGAATCCAATACCCGCGCATCCTGGGTGGCTACAAAGCCATGCGCACCTTTTTGCTAGAGTCACTAAACAGGCACATTGAGACCTCTCACTTCGTATTAGTTTCGGGTCTGACGGGGTCTGGCAAAACAGAGGTGATTCAGGCGTTGAGTTCGACCGTTGATCTCGAAAAGCTTGCACATCACCGTGGCTCGAGCTTTGGCAAACACGCCACCGATCAACCCGTACAAATTAACTTTGATAATAGCTTGGCAATTGCTCTGCTGCGTTTACACGCACAAGGTAAGTCGCGCATTGCGCTCGAAGATGAATCTCGCATGATTGGTCGTTGCGCCCTCCCGATTAGCTTGCGCGAGAAAATGCAAGCGAGTTCGGTTGTTTGGCTCGAAGAGCCGATGGAGATTCGAGTCGAGCGAATTTTGCACGACTACGTTGAAGATCTGGGCGCACAATTTGCGGCCAAACTTGGTGCGGAGGCAGGTTTCGACGCCTTCTCTGTACGCTTGCTCGAGAGCTTGCAAAATCTGATCAAAAGACTAGGCGGCGAGCGTCACACTCGCTTGGCTGCTGCCATGCAAGCGGCTTTAGACGAACAAAAGTCAGCAGGCACTCTTGACTTACATCGAGAGTGGATTCGACCCTTACTGAGCGAATACTACGATCCAATGTATGAACACCAACGCGAAAGCAAACGGTCACGCGTGATTTTTTCAGGCGACCGCGCGGCCGTCACAGAGTATTTGCTTCAAAAGGGGTTTTGAAATGAATGACGTCAGCGAAAAACAGCGTATCGAGCAAAATAAATTATCGAAACGTCTCATGAGGGAAACCGGTCGCGCCATCGCCGACTTCAACATGATCGAGGCCGGCGATCGCGTCATGGTCTGTTTATCAGGCGGAAAAGATTCTTACGCAATGCTCGATGTTTTACTAACACTACGCACCCGCGCGCCGATTGATTTTGACATCATCGCAGTGAATCTTGATCAAAAACAGCCGGGGTTTCCGGAAGATGTTTTGCCAAACTATCTGCGCGCACGCGACATCCCCTTTCATATCGAAAATCAAGATACCTACTCAATTGTTAAACGACTGATCCCAGAGGGGAAAACAACCTGTTCACTTTGCTCGCGCTTACGTCGCGGGATTTTGTATCGGGTTGCGGGCGAATTGGGCGCCACCAAAATTGCGCTGGGCCATCACCGCGATGATATTTTAGGAACCTTCTTTTTAAACCTGTTTTATGGTGGCAAACTGAAGGCGATGCCACCTAAGCTCGTTTCAGACGACGGCAAGAACACTGTGATTCGGCCGCTCGCATACATTCAAGAAACAGATTTAGTCGCTTATGCAGACTGGAAACAATTTCCAATCATTCCTTGCACATTGTGCGGTTCGCAAGAAAACCTCAAGCGCAAAGAAGTGAGCCGTATGCTTGTCGAATGGGACAAGAAGCACCCTTCGCGCGCGTGGAGTATTTTTAACGCGCTCGCAAACGTCGCGCCGTCTCACTTAATGGATCGCAATCTCTTCGACTTTGTCGGACTCAAACCAAACGGTCTCGCAAATCCCGAGGGGGATATGGCTTTTGATCCACCGAGTTTCGAGGCAGCAGCCGAGTTACACGAGGCGAGTACCGATGAACCTCGCGAGGCAAACCCCGCCAAACTGGGTGTAACCGCTCAAGTGATGCGGTTTGTTAGGCCATCAGTGCTCTAACGCATGCAGTAGGGCAACCCCAAGGGGTTCACACGCTACTACACGCCGTCGAGCACTCGACAGCGGCCCAAAGAGTTACGCTGCAGCGCCGGCTGCAGTTAATACCTGCTTGAGCTCACCACTTTGATCCATTTCAGTCATGATGTCTGAGCCGCCTATGAACTCACCTTTGACGTACAACTGGGGCACAGTCGGCCACTGCGAAAATTCTTTAATGCCGCTACGAACCGCTTCGTCTTCAAGCACATTGACTGTGACCAACGTGGTCACGCCATTGCTTTTTAAAAGTTGTATGGCCTTACCTGAAAAGCCGCACTGTGGGGCTTGGGCTGTGCCCTTCATGAAAAGCACCACTGGGTTGTTGGTGACCGTGTCACGGATAAAAGTTTGAACGTCGCTCATGCTGTCCCTCGTCAATAAAAGTGAATAGTTAATTATAAAGATCCTACAAAGATCCGCCTGTTATTCGAGGCAAACCTGCTAAATCTTGTTTTGTATGTACCGCGTTAAAGCCTGCATCCAATAATAACTGTGCCACGCCTTCGCCCTGCTCAAAACCATGCTCTAGCCATAGCCAGCCACCTGCATTTAAGCGGTGCGGTGCGCCAGAGACAATGTGGCGCAAGGCCATCAAACCCTCAGCGCCGTCCGTCAAGGCACCAACCGGCTCAAATCTCAGATCGCCCTGTGACAAATGCGGATCATTCAGAGCAATATACGGCGGGTTTGAAACGATCACATCGAATCGCCCCTCTGGCGGTAGGGCTTCGTACCAGTTTCCCTGCCAAAACTGAACCGACGCACTGAGTTGATGTGCATTCTGCTGCGCGACAGCGATTGCGGTTTCACTTAGGTCCGTTGCCACCACTCGCACTTTTGGGCGTGCTAAAGCCACACTAATCGCGACCGCGCCGCTGCCGGTACCGAGGTCGAGCAAAGAGCCATCGGCATCGTCTGGCAAACTCTGCAACGCCATTTCTACCAATAGTTCGGTTTCTGGGCGAGGGATCAAGACCTCGGCCGAAACGCTTAACCGGTGTCCCATAAATTCGCGATGTCCGACCAAATGCGCCATCGGTATCCCCTGGCGGCGCTGCGCTGCCAATGTCAAAAAGCGTGCTGCAGCTTCGGGCTCTAAGGGATCGGTATCATGTGCAAGCAACCATTCGCGCGGCTTGCCGAGCACCAACTCAAGCAACATTCGAGCCTCTAAGCGCGGCAAACCACTCATTGAGGTCAGCGATTGCGCCGTTTGCATTAGATTTCGTCACCTAATGCAGCCAGCAACTCTGCCTGATGCTCAGCGATGAGTGCACCTGTCACGTCATTTAAATCGCCTTCCATAATGGCCCCCAGCTTATACAAGGTCAGGTTAATCCGATGATCAGTCAAGCGCCCTTGCGGAAAGTTATAAGTGCGGATCCGTTCAGACCGATCCCCCGAACCGACCAGACTTTTACGTTGAGCAGCCTCTTTATCGTGGCGCTCGCGCTGGACTTTGTCTTTTAGCCGAGCCGCCAACACTTGCATGGCTTTGTCTTTATTGCGATGTTGAGAACGGTCGTCCTGGCACTCAACTACCAAGCCCGTTGGCAAGTGGGTAATGCGCACAGCTGAATCGGTTTTATTAATATGCTGCCCGCCTGCGCCACTCGCTCGAAACGTATCGATCCGCAACTCGCTCGGGTTGATCACTATGTCGGTGGCGGCGTCGGCTTCGGGCATGACGGCAACGGTGCAGGCGGAGGTATGAATGCGCCCCTGCGTCTCGGTCGCAGGCACACGTTGCACGCGATGAGCACCCGACTCGAACTTTAAGCGCCCGTAAACCCCGTCGCCATCCAACCGGACAATGACCTCGCGATAGCCACCCAACTCTGAAGGGCTTTCAGACATCAATTCAACTTTCCAGCCCTGTTGCTCGGCATAACGGGTGTACATGCGCAACAAATCGCCCGAAAACAAGGCACTTTCATCACCGCCGGTTCCCGCACGAATTTCAAGAAACACACTTCGACCATCATCAGGATCACGCGGCAACAGCTGCAATTGCAGCTCGGCCTCGAGCTTTTCAATGCGCCCTTTGCAATCGTCAATCTCTTCGAGCGCCATCGCTTTCATTTCAGGGTCATCGAGCATGGCGCGCGCGCCCTCTAAATCAGTTTCAGCCGCCTCGAAGGCCTCAAAGGCCTTCACAACCGGTTCAAGCTCTGCGCGTTCGCGCGATAGCTTGCGATATTGATTCATATCGTTGGCGGCGTCTGGCTCGGACAGAATCGCATCAAGGTCAACTAAGCGACGAGAGAGATGCTCTAAGCGAGCGCGCATTGAAGATTTCATGGATGTCTTTATTGGGGAATAAACAACGAAGCCCAGAGGCTACGGCTCACACAAGAAGGCTGACAGCGAAGCTAACGCCGATCAGAACCCTTTGGGAAAATGCGGGGCAACCAAGCCAACAGTTGCTGACGCTCGGCTTCTTCGCTTTGATTCAACGACGCTAAGGTGCCGTGCAAGAATTTTTGCGTCAAGCCGTGTGCTAATTGTTCAAGCACTGCTTCGGGCGAATCACCTTTGGCTAACATTTTGCGCGCGCGCTCAAGCTCTTGGGCTTGTACGGCTTGAGCCGTTTGCTGCAGGTCGCGAATAATCGGTACGTTGGCTCTGACTTGCATCCAATGCATAAAATTCAAGACGCGCTCGTCGATAATGGTTTCAGCCTGCACCACTGCGGCCAAGCGGGCTTCTGTACCACTTTGCACCACCGCACCCAAATCATCAACCGAGTACAGATACACATCATCAAGATGCGCCACTTCGGGTTCGATATCACGCGGCACGGCCAAATCGACCATGACGATAGGCTTGCGCTTACGCTGACGCGTTGCACGCTCGACCATCCCTAAGCCCAAGATCGGCAAGGTACTTGCCGTACAGGACACGACCACGTCAAACTCAGCCAACCGCTCTGGCAGGTCAGCTAAACGCATCGTGGTGCCAGAAAATTGCTTAGCCAGTAAATCAGCGCGCTCAATTGTGCGATTGGCAACAACGATAGATGACGGCTCTCGGGCTGCAAAATGGGTTGCGCAGAGCTCAATCATTTCGCCCGCACCAATGAACAACACTTTTGAACTACGCAAATCGCCAAATACGCGCTCGGTGAGTCGGACGGCTGCAGCGGCAAGAGAAACGGATTGCGTACCAATCGCGGTTGTTGAGCGAACCTCTTTGGCCACTGAGAAGGTGCGTTGAAATAATTGATGGAGCAAGGTGCCCAAGGCACCAGCTTCATCGGCGGCGCGCACAGCGTCTTTCATCTGCCCCAAAATTTGAGGCTCGCCTAGCACCATCGAATCTAGTCCGCTTGCCACACGAAAAGCATGCCGCACGGCATCGCCGCGGTCATGTAGGTAAACATGAGGCCTTAAATCGCCCGCATCAAGCTTGTTGTAATCAGCCAACCAATCGGGCAAGCGCTCTGCCACTTGGGGCTCTGCGGCACAGTAAAGCTCGGTGCGATTACAGGTTGAGAGGATGGCGGCCTCTTTGACCGCGCCACCAAAGGCCTCGCGCAGAGCATTTAACGCCGGACGCACTAAGTCTTCAGGCAACGAAACACGCTCGCGCACCGAAACCGGCGCAGAGACGTGGTTTAACCCTAAAGCGAGTACGTTGACGGACATAGATTGCAGTAACGATTAAAAGATAGATGACAGACGATAAGTTTGACGCTAAAACATCAAAGCATTTGCAATCGCAACGGTTAATTTGAGCCTAGCAACCGAGATAATATTGAATGGAAATGTTCAAAATCACCCTGAGAACAAGTTCATTATAAAGCCGGATCTCGCTTCCTAACTCGGAGAAAGGCGAGAAAACCCTTTTTGGTGTATCATTTCGCCCTTCAGATGGCCTGGTAGCTCAGTCGGTAGAGCAGAGGATTGAAAATCCTTGTGTCGGTGGTTCGATTCCGCCCCGGGCCACCAAATACAGACGCCCAACCCTTATCGGTTGGGCGTTTTCTTTTGTGCGATCCCCAGTGTTTGCGGGCCTCACGGCAGTTTGCGTGTGCCAAACGCCCCCATATCAAAACGCCATTTCGGCAGTTTTCTTGTTCTCCGCCTCTCTTTCTCTCGAATCTTCTTTAAACACTCACTGTCTGGCACACGCAAAATGCCTTTGTTTGTAATTAGTTACACGTGTGCCAAAAAGGAGGGTTTTGATTATGGTGTGCTGGGGCGTTTCTTTTGATCCTTGCTAAGTCCGTATCAGACGCTTAGCATTAATGCCATGTCTAAAACAAGATTAGAACTTACGTTCAACCTGTTATCAGCCAAATTTGAGAGAAAAGATCGATGTTTACTGACAATGTTCGCCATGTCCTTGTTCACGCATACATGTCATGAGACATCAAACCATCGTGCCTACCCCTTCAAGCGGTTGCATTATTTTTCTCTGGATGATTGGCTACGCAACCAGGCATTACGCGCACGACGTGCAGGTGCAAAGGGCTCCTGACCAAGCTGTTCAAAAAGGTCTTGAGTCACTTCGAAGTGATGATGCAAACCTGTACGATTCAATAAAGCAATCGGCCCCTCTGGATAGCCGAGTCCGAGTCGTAGCGTTAAATCCATATCATTTGCCGATGCCAGACCTTCATCGAGCCTGCGCAATGCCGCGTTGTAATATGGACGGATGAGTCGATCCAGAATGCGTCCGGGAAAGTCACCGCAGACCGAAACCACCAGACCTGCCGCTTCAAAGCATGCACGAGCAGCAACCAGCGCCTTTTCTGTCGTGAAGGGCATCCGCACTAATTCAACAAGTTTGGTGGGTGCATCATCACCGAGACGAAACCTTGCAAAACCCACAACGTTTTCAGGGCCGTAATCTTGATCGATATGGACTCCCAGGCATTCAGTGCCTAGTTCAATCGCGACAAAAGATGCGTCTGCCGTCTGGTCCATTGACTCTTCAAAGGCAGCGCCAGCTTCTTGTCCGATAAAAATCAGCCCTGCACCGTCTTTACTCGCGTTGTCAAAAAAAACATGTGGCTCGGGAAATGAACGTGATGCGTCAGCTTGATTAATCTGATAACCCATGATCATGCTCCAAAAATTTTGTTACTGTCATAGGTGTGAAACCCCTGACCTGATTTGCGCCCGAGTCGCCCCGCGCCGATCATGCGCTTGACCAAGGGCGGGCAGGCCGCTCTGGGCTCGTGGGTCAGACCATGCATGGCTTCGCAAAGCAAAAGTTGCGTATCCATTCCAACCATATCCAGCAGTTCAAGTGGACCCAGTGGGTAGCCCAGTGCTGTTTTGACGGCCAGGTCAATATCAGCAGGGGAGGCAACGCCCTGATCGACCATATTGATGACGTCGTTATGGAAGGGGATAAGAAAGTAATTGAGGATAAAGCCGGGGGTATCGCGCGTGCGCACAGGACGCTGACCCATGTCTTCGCAGAGTTTCCACGCTTTGTCGAATGTAGCCTCGGATGTATTCATTCCTGGCGACATTTCGACAAGTTTCATGAGCTGGGCGGGCAAGCAAAAATGCATCCCTACAAACCGGTCGGCGCGACCACATCCACCAGCAATTTCTGTGATTGATATCGTAGACGTGTTCGAAGCAAAGATCGTTTCTGCGTGACAGACTTCGTTGAGTTGCTTAAAGATGCTATGTTTGACTTTCAGATCTTCAAATACCGCCTCGATCACCAGATCACAATCTGCAAAGTCACGGATTTCAGTTGTTGTCAGGAACTGCGACATGATGAGCGCATCTTCACCCGCAGCGAGTTTGCCGCGTTCGACTGATTTTTTAAGGAATGCTGCCGCCTGTTTGCGTGCGTTCTCAAGAGGTTCGGGTCGCAAGTCATAAATGTGCGTTTTAAAGCCCGCACGCGCTGCGACGATGGCGATCCCGGTCCCCATGGTGCCACAGCCGACGATACCGATTGTTTTGGTGTGGTTCATCTCTTATCCTTTTTCAGAAAACTGCGACCAATCAGTTGGAGGTGAACCTGATTAGTGCCTTCCCATATTTGTGTAATTTTTGCGTCACGCATCAAGCGTTCGACGCGATAATCCTTGCAGTAGCCATAGCCGCCAAGGAACTGCACTGCATCGGTAGCCATGCGCATAGCCAGGTCTGTTGCTTTCAGTTTCAGGATAGAGGCTTCGATACCGATATCGGAGACATTATCATCAACCATCTTCGCGACACGCCAGAGCCACGATTCGACCATAACAAGTTCTGCGGCAAGATCTGCGATATTGAATTGCAAACCCTGAAATTCAAGTAATTTTTTACCTGATTGTTTGCGTTCATTCATATATCCGATCGCATCTTCAAATGCGGCGCGGGCAATGCCCAGCGCGTGGGCTGCGACACTCGGACGTGACTTGTTAAGCGAGGCTAATAATATTTTCAAGCCATCGCCAGGATTACATAACAGGTTGGCACGCGGGATACGGCAGTTATCAAAAGAAAGTGAAGCAGTGCCCGATGCTCTTGTTCCCATCTTGTCTTCAACACCTGTGACCGTAAAGCCCGGCGTGTTTTTTTCAAGAATCAGGACAGAGATGGACTCCTTTGCACCTTCAATTTCTGACCACTTTCCAAATACTACATACAGATCCGATACATCCCCATTGGATATAAAAATCTTGCTGCCATTCAGGATGATCGAATCACCATCCGGGGTAAAAGTAGTTTTCATACCTGTTGCATCTGAACCTGCGCTAGGTTCAGTGATCACTAAGGCGGCTAAACCACCCTCTGCGATGCGAGGTAACAGACGTTGCTTTTGCTCTGCATTGCCATAGTCCATCAGTGGCTTGATGGCATGGAAATTAGTCGCCCAGATAATCCCCGTAGAGGCGCAAGCCTGACTGATTTCACGGACACAGGCCAGATAGCATGCATAGGAGAGTGGCGCGCCGCCATATTCCTCGGGAATAAACATCGTGTTTAAACCGAGTTCGTTGATCGCCCTAACGTTATCCCATGGGAACTCGGCGGTCTGATCGTAATGCGCTGCCCGGGGAGCTATTTTTTCACGAGAGAGCTGACGCACGGAGTCCAGGAACATGGATTCTTCTTGCGTCCAGTTTTGATCTGCGTCGAGTCGATTTA
>CALCPT010000480.1 GCA_937897265.1 uncultured Alcaligenaceae bacterium | reverse complement strand
GCGGTAAATAGCAAGGCAGCAAGCTTCATCAACTCTGAGGGCTGAAAGGTGACAGGGCCAACGGGCAACCATCGCATCGCACCATTCACGCGTCGACCGATCCCCGGGATCAACACTGCCACCAACAGCAGCATCGTAATGATAAAAATCCACATCGTCGTTCGTTGCCACGCCTCGATTGGCACAGTCAAAACAAAAGCGGCAGCAAATAGACCGACACCGACATAGAGAGTTTGACGCAGCACAAAGTAATAGCGTCCATAATTCGCAAAGCGAGGGCCATCGGCCAAGGCGATTGCGGCCGAGTACACCATCAAAATACCGATTGCAACCAACAAACTAGTCGCAACCACCAAAGGCAAATCGTAGTTGCGCATCGTGGTGCGAGTTGGGCGCACGGCATTGACGCTGTTCGTTAAGTCGGCAAAGAGACTCATGCCACCTCTCCCTGACTTAACGCCAACTCATGCGCGGCATCAACGAAGACCAAACCCCGATGCCCGTAATTACGAAACATATCCAAGCTCGCGCAAGCTGGCGAGAGTACGACTGCATCACCCTCTTGGGCTTGCGCAAATGCCATTTCAACCGCTTGGGGCAACGTTTCGGCAAGCAGGCATGGCACTCCGGTCGAAGCGAGCGTATCCAGAAGCAAACGCGCGTCTTGGCCAATCAATACGACAGCGCGCGCATGCCGCGCGACAACTGGTATCAAGGGCGAAAAATCCTGACCTTTCCCGGCACCACCGGCAATTAACACTGAACGCCGTCCCAACCCTTCTAACCCGGCTACCGTCGCGCCAACGTTAGTCCCTTTGCTATCGTTAAAGAAATCAATGCCGCGCACGCTGCGGATAAACTCCATGCGATGAGGCTCGCCAACATAGTCGCCTGCCGCGCGGAGAATAGCCCCCAACCCGGCGCCCACCGCGCGCGCTAACAACAGCGCCGCTTGAGTATTCAGCGCGTTATGCAGGCCATGCAGCCCAAGAGCATCCATCGGCATAAGACGCACTAACCGGCCAGACGCACGCTCGGGGGGTGGCGCATTCTTTTTACGCTTAACAGGCGCGGGCAAGTCATCTTCAAACTCGGTCATCTCAGAAGTGGTCAGCCACAAAACATCATGACTGCTTTCGAGTCCAATATCGCCAGTTAACATTGGCGTGTCGCGACCGAAGCTTCGAACATTGAGCCCCGCTAAGGACTCACACATGGCCATGACCGTTGCGTCATCGCGATTGACGATCAACACTTCGGTCATGTCGTAAATACGGGCTTTTGCCTGCCCATACGCTTGCATATTGCCATGCCAATCTAAGTGATCTTGCGACACGTTGAGCACGACAGCGGCAGTCATGCGCAGACTGCGAGTTGTTTCAAGTTGAAAGCTCGACAACTCAAGTACCCATACGTCTGGCAGTGCGTTTGTATCCAACGCCTCAATTAATGACTCAAGTGCGGCCGGACTAATATTGCCAGCGGCTCTCGCACGAATTCCTGCAGCAGCCAACATGTGACGAGTCAGTGCCGTCACAGTTGTCTTACCGTTTGTACCGGTCACACCCACCACACGTGGTGCGTACTGCTGCGTGGCCTGCAGTTGCTGCAACGCGCGTGCGAACAATTCGATTTCGCCAATCACCTCAATACCGACGGCCTCGGCCTGCTCAAGCAACTCTTTGACAGGCGACAGGCTCGGCGCGAGACCCGGGCTCAGCACCAAGAGGCCTACGCCCTCAAGCAACGAGGCTTCAAAAACATCGCAGCCCAGGTGCAACTCTAGTGCGGCGACATCAATCAACTTTGTCAACGCCTCAAGCCCTGCGGGGCTCTGACGCGTATCAGCCACCCGCACAGCAGCTCCGTTGCGCACGCACCAGCGCGCTGCAGCGACACCCGTCTCACCGAGCCCAACTATCAGGACCCGTGAAGGCAGTGCAGAGGACAAAACCGTCTCGCTCATCGAATCTTTAGTGAAGCTAAACCAATCAACACCAGCATCATGCTGATGATCCAAAAACGTACGACAACTTGAGTTTCTTTCCAGCCACCCACTTCGAAGTGATGATGAAGTGGTGCCATTTTTAAAATACGTTGCCCCTGGCCATAGCGATAGCGCGTGTATTTAAACCATGACACCTGCAACATGACCGATAATGTTTCAACGACGAATACCCCGCCCATAATGAACAGTACGATTTCTTGTCGTACGACAATTGCAATCGTGCCCAGCATGCCGCCAAGCGCCAAGGCGCCGACATCGCCCATAAATACTTGTGCGGGATACGCGTTAAACCATAAAAAGGCTAAACCAGCACCTGCAAGTGCTGCGCATAACACCATCAACTCACCAGCGCCCGGCACATACGGAAACAACAAATAACGTGAATAGTCGACACGCCCAACGACATACGCAAACACGCCTAAAGCCGAGCCGACCATGACAGTTGGCATAATCGCCAAACCATCAAGGCCATCGGTAAGATTGACAGCATTACTGGTACCCACGATGACGCACCAACTCACCACAACGAAGCCCAGAGCACCCAACGGATAGCTGAAAGTTTTGAAAAAGGGCACGATAAGGTCTGCACGGGCAGGCAGCGTGACAGAGAAACCGCCCGTTGCCCAATCTACCGCGACTGTCCACAAATTTGCAGAGCTCGGTGCCGAGATCGCAAACATCAAATACAGTGAGGCTGCTGCACCAATTAGGGCCTGCCAAAAGAATTTCTGACGCGCCGGCATGCCCTCGGGATCGCGATGGACGACTTTGCGATAGTCATCCACCCAACCTACCAGCCCAAAGCCAAGAGTCACCAACAAGACGACCCAAACATAACGGTTGCGCAAATCAGCCCACAACAGGGTGCTCACTGCAATCGCAATTAAAATGAGCGCGCCGCCCATGGTTGGCGTGCCAGTTTTCACTAAATGCGTTTCAGGCCCGTAGCTGCGCACTGCCTGACCAATTTTCAAAGCAGTCAGCTTACGAATGACCCAAGGCCCAGCAAGTAGACCGATCAAGAGCGATGTGGCACACGCCAACACGGCGCGTAGTGTGATGTATTCAAATACAGAAAACCCACGTGCGTAGTTTTCGGCCAACCAGCCAGAAAGTTCAAACAGCATGTTTCACCACGTCTTTGTCACTTGCCTCAAACTGTTCGAGGCAAGTGCGTACAATTTTTTCCATGCGCATGAAGCGCGACCCTTTGATCAAGACGCTTTTCACGCAATGTTGTGCAATCCAATCGCTTGCTTGCTCATTTGTTTCACACACAACCGCTTGCGAGCCAAACGCAATCGCGCTCAACCGCGTTGCCTGTCCAAGTGTCAATAAATGCTCAATGCCACACTCGCGCGCATAGGCTCCAACCTCTTCATGCATAGCAGGCCCGTTATCACCCACCTCGCCCATATCACCCAGCACAAGCACACGCGGTGCCGGTAGCGAAGCAAGAACATCAATCGCCGCACGTACCGAGTCAGGGTTCGCGTTATAAGAGTCATCAATGAGCATGACCCCGTCGGCCAAACGATGCGGTTGCATCCGCCCCGCAACAGCGTGAAACACCGCAAGACCATGAGTGATCGCCGACATCGGTACCCCTGCAGCAACCGCGCAGGCCGTTGACGCCAAGGCGTTCAGCAAATTGTGCCGTCCTGGCACAGACAACACTACTCTACCCTCGCCTATCGGCGTATGAACAGTGAAGCTAGTCCCCAAGGCATCGGCCCGGATGTCACTGGCCCACACCTCAGCGTCTGAGCTCAGTCCAAAGCGCAGGCTGGTGCGCTCGCTTGCAAGCTCTCGCCACAACTGAGAAAAGGTATCAGCGTATGGAAAGACTTTGATTCCGTCAGGCATCAAAGATTCATAGACGGCTGCGTTTTCACGCGCAACTGCCTCAACATTCACCATAAACTCTTGATGCTCGCGCTGCGCATTATTCACTAATGCCACCGTCGGCTCAGCGGTTTGAGCCAAGATTGCGATTTCGCCCGGATGATTCATGCCTAACTCGATCACTGCGGCTTGATGCTCGTCTCGCAAGCGCAACAGGGTCAGCGGCACACCCAATTCGTTATTCAAATTACCAATAGTGGCCAACCGGTGCTCTTCACCTAGCCACGATGCCAAGATGGAAGAAATCATCTCTTTGGTGGTGGTTTTACCATTACTACCCGTCACCGCAATCATCGGGATGGCAAACTGCCGTCGCCAAGCCCGCCCAAGCTGCAGCAGCGCTGCACGGGTATCACCCAAAGCGACTTGCGCCAAGCCAGGCACAGGCTGGATCGCGTCCACAATAGCGGCACATGCCCCCGCCGCCTGAATCTGCTCAAGGTAGTCGTGACCATCAAAGTGATCACCCCTAAGCGCCAAAAATATTGAACCCACATCAAGGCGACGCGAGTCGGTTTGAATTGCTCGCTGCTGTCGCAGCAACAGCGCGGCTTGAGCCCATTGCCGGTCATCAAATGGTGCGCGCTGACCGGCAATCTCTTGATAGGTTTCGTGACCTTTGCCTGCAATCAGCACCACATCATTGCATGCCGCCCCTAACACTGCAGCCAAAATCGCCTGAGCCCGATCTGGCTCAATCGTGACCTGTGCACTCGAGCCAGGCAAACCAGCAACGATCTGAGCAATGATTGCCTGCGGATCTTCATCGCGCGGATTATCGCTCGTCACGATCACACGATCGGCCAGCCGCTGGGCAACCTCTCCCATCAGGGGGCGTTTGCCGACATCTCGGTTACCACCACAACCAAACACACACCAAACATGTGCGCGGCGCGCCTGAGCGAGCTCGCGCGCCACCTCTAAGGCACGAGTGAGTGCATCTGGTGTGTGTGCGTAGTCAACCAACACAGTCGGTACAGCACGATCAGCCAACACGGGCTCGACTGTTTGGAGCCGCCCGTCTACCGGCGAAAGGGTGTTAAAGCTCGCGGCAATCTTTGCGAGGGACCAGCCGAGAGCTTTAAGCAATCCCGCGACGCATAAGAGATTTGCAATGTTATGCCGGCCAACAACCTTTGTATGCACCGCGACCTGCTCGTTCTGCTCATGCAATAACCATTGTCCCGTCGTCATTGAGTCGACTAAGAGCTCTGCACGCAGGGCAGCGGCGCCAGCAGTCGTCTGTTGCGCAAGACTGTAGGTCACCAGCGGGTAGGTTGCGACTGTTGCGAAACTTGCACTGACCGCATCGTCGGCATTGAGCACCCCTGCTTGCAATCCGGGCCAAGCAAACAGGCGCGCCTTCGATGCCGCATAAGCCTGCATGGTGTGGTGATAGTCAAGATGATCACGCGAAAGATTGGTAAACCCGGCAGCAAAGATTCTTACACCGGCAAGGCGGCCTTGCTCTAAGCCGATAGAGGACGCCTCAAGTGATACATATTGCGCTCCCGCCTCTCGCATTGCGGCTAGGCTTCGGTGCATCGAAATCACATCGGGAGTCGTCAGCGCACCTGCACCGACAGAGCCATCCGGAAAGCGAACACCCAGGGTGCCGAGTGCCCCTGCCGAGTACCCGGCCGACTGCAAAGCATCGGTGAGCCATTGCACACAACTGGTTTTGCCATTCGTACCAGTCACCGCGATGACCTTCATATGCGCCGAAGGTTTGTCGTACCAAAGATCTGCCAGCTCGCCAAGCCGCTGAGTTAGGTCGGGCAACCCCAGCACGGGCACGCTGAAATCAGTTGCCTGCCACGAAGTCGTTGCGTCAGCGTGCATGAGGACCGCGCTGGCCCCCTGCTTGATTGCTGCCGCGATGAAATCTCTACCATCGCTGGATAAACCTGGACACGCCAAAAAGACATCGCCCGCACACACGGCACGCGAATCTGCCTGCAGATGTGCGCCGCACTCAGTTTTGCTACGCAACAGCGCAACAATGTTCTCTGTTGACAGCTCCGAGGCCAGAAGGACTGAACGCGTCATCGCGAGCCCCCCCCAGCTGCGACAACAGCCGATTCGAGCGCCGTATCGGGCTGTACGTTCATCGTACGCAAGGTGCCGCCAACAATCGCAGCGAACACCGGAGCCGCCACCTTACCGCCGTAATACACCCCTGCCTGAGGCTCATCAATTGTGACCGCGACCACGATACGAGGATCCGAGACCGGAGCAAAACCAACAAAGGAACCACGGTAACGACTGGTGCTGTATTTACCATCCACAATCTTTCGCGCGGTGCCGCTCTTTCCTGCGACGCGATACCCCTGCACTTGTGCTGCTTTGGCTCCCTCTGGTCCGGCAGCCGCTTCAAGCCATAAACGAATTTTTTGTGCGACGTCAGGCGGGTAGATCTGAGTCGTGGTGGGCTGGTCTTCGCGCTTGACTAGAGTCAATCCGACCATATCGCCTTCACGCGCAAACACGGTGTAGGCGCGCGCCATTTGCAAAAGCGAAACGGATAGCCCGTATCCGTATGACATTGTGGCTTTTTCAATGAGGCGCCAACGCTCGTAGGGTCGCAGTCGCCCAGCGGCTGCCCCCGGGAATCCAGTCTGCGGGACTTGCCCGAGCCCAAGCTCGTTAAAGCGGGTCCACATTTCACGCGACTGCAACTTTTCTGAAATCAATGTCATCCCGATATTGCTTGACTTAAGCAATACCCCCGCTGGGTCAAGCGTGCCGTTCGCGCTCACATCACTGATGGTTGCGCCCTGATAACTAAACTTACCGTTACCTGTATTGAACAATGTGGCCGGGGTGATGCGCTTGAGGTCAAGCGCCAGGCCAACAGTAAAAGGCTTCATGATCGAGCCAGGTTCAAACGTATCGGTGAGCGCTTGATTGCGTAGATTACCGCCTCGAAACGAGTCGCGCCGATTGGGGTCATAGGTTGGCATATTGCCTAGCGCCAAGATCTCACCCGTCTTGACATCAATCACAACTGCTGCGGCACCCTTTGCCTTGTTTGTGACCATCGCATCTTGCAACGCTCGGTAAACTTGATATTGAATGCGGGTATCGAGTGCCAGCTTAATATCGTGACCGTCCACCGGAAAATCGACCGCACCAACGCTCTCGATCGTTCGGCCTAACCGGTCTCGCATAATACGGCGACTGCCAGCCTGCCCCGAAAGCTGTTCGTTGAACGCAAGCTCAACGCCCTCTTGGCCGCGGTCTTCTAAATTATTAAAGCCAACAACGTTGGCCATGACTTCGCTTTCAGGATACAAGCGCCGATTATCCGGTTGCTGGATCAACCCTGGGACATTTAAATCTTTGATTTTTTGCGCGACCTCAAGGGGTACTTGACGCTTCAAGTACACGAAGGGCTTTTCTTCAGCAATTTTTTTGCGCAAATCTTCTTGGGACAACTCAAGCAATGCAGCAAGTTGCTGCAGCTTTTTCGGCGAGGCGTCTCTCGTGTCTTTAGGGCGAATCGCGATTGATCGCGCAGGCACACTTGCGGCGAGTACGACGCCATTACGATCTAGAATTTTGCCGCGACTAGCGTGTAAGGTCAGCGTGCTTTCATAAATTCGTTCGCCGCGTTGCTGTAAAAACTCAGTTGTAAAGCCCTGCAGGTACAACGCCCGAAGAGCCAGGGCTAAGAAGGCGAATCCCAACAAAATCAGCACTAAGCGACCACGCCAGAGTGGGTAATGCACACGCAGTACGGGATTATCAAAAAATGGCAGCCGCTTCATTTTTCGCCTCGCGGGGTAGCACTTGAGGCAGACTGATTAATATAAATTGTGCGCTCTGGAACAATCGAAGTCATTTTCAATTGTTCACGAGCAAGCTTATCGACATGCGCATTACGCGCTTGCTCTGCGCGATCAAGCTGCAACTGGCGCCATTCAATATCAAAATTCAACGCCTGCGTTTTTGAACGATCAAGTTCAACGTAGAGCTGCCGTGCCTGGTACCGCGCCGTCACCAGCGAAATCGCCGAGATCATCAAAACGCCAGCTACCAAGATGCACAGACGCCCCATCAGTGCGCCCCTTTTTTGCCGTGCTTGGCGACGCGCTTGGGTGCCGGCGAGTAAGCGGCGGCACCTTGCGTACCGAGCGCAGTTGCAGTGCGCTCTGCGACTCGTAAGACGGCCGAGCGCGAACGAGTGTTGTCGGATATTTCGCTGTCCGTTGGCAACACACGCGCAAGCGCCAACAATACAGGCTGAGGCATTTCGCTTTCACGCAGAGGGAGGCGGGCGTACGCGGCTTCAGGTTTGGAAGCTGCGGTAATGAACTGCTTGACAACGCGATCTTCCAGCGAGTGGAAGCTAATCACGGCCATACGTCCGCCTGTTTTTAATAGATCTAGAGCTGCCTGGAGGGCGCTCTCGAGTTCTTCGAGTTCACGATTGAGGTAAATCCGTAAAGCCTGAAAGGTGCGTGTAGCCGGGTGTTGACCCTTTTCGCGCGTACGGACGACACTTGACACGAGCTCGGCGAGCTCGAGCGTGGTGTTGATCGGACGTTCTGCGCGGCGAGCATCAATCGCCTTTGCAATCTGAAAAGCAAACCGTTCTTCGCCATATCGGACTATGACCTCCCGCATCTCTTCAATACCGGCCTGCGCTAACCATTGCGCAGCTGTCTCACCTCGCGTGGTGTCCATCCTCATATCAAGCGGGCCATCCCGCATGAACGAAAATCCACGCCCTGCATCATCAATCTGCGGAGACGAAACCCCCAGATCTAACATCACACCATCAATGGCACCTATCCCCAAGGCCGACAACGCCTCACGCATATCGCCAAACGCTTCGTGAATCACCGTGACTCTGCGATCCGTTCGCGCCAACTCTCTAGCAACCTCAATTGCTTGAGGATCTTTATCAAACACCACCAGCCGTGCGTCGGCGTTCAGCCTAGACAAGAGGGCTCTTGAATGCCCACCTCGCCCAAACGTCGCATCGACATACACACCCGACGCCCGCCTTGCCTGCTCAGCACTAAGATCGTCAGAAAATACCGATCTTTTGCCATAATCGACCTGCACCAAAGACTCGACAGTCGGCTCGAGCAACACGGGCCGGTGGGCGAACTCGGTCACGGCTTAAAACGAAAACTGGTTTAGTACTTCACCTATGCCTTGCGACAAATCAGCAGCCTCACGGCGCGCCAATGCCGCGGCATCCCACAACTCAAAGTGCGCGCCCATCCCTAGCAACATCACATCGCGCGTAAAGCCGGCCGCGGCACGTAATTCAGGCGCCACGAGTATGCGACCTGAGCCATCGATTTCTACGTCTTGTGCACTACCCAAGAGCAGGCGCTGTAAGGCGCGTGCTGACATCGGAAAGGCAGCGATTTGTTCGCGTTTGGTTTCCCACTCGGGTCGGGGGTATACCAACAAGCAGCCATCCGGGTGGCGAGTCAGCGTGAGGCAGCCCTTGGCTTGCTCGACCAGAGCGTCGCGATGCCGAGTCGGAACATTGATCCGACCCTTCGCATCAAGCGTGAGAGCACTGCTGCCTTGAAACACCCATTTACCCCACTTAATTACACAAAAACCTACTTTTCACCACTTTAAGCGAATGGTTTCAGTCGGTCAAGCGTAAATTGAATTTTTTTCAATGGGAACAAGGAGTTAGCGCATTATTTGAAATTTATTTTTAATCTTAATACTTAAATAAATCAATGGATTGCACGGTTAATTAAAAGTCGTTTGTAATGCGAACGGCAAGGGATTACCCTATGCGCCAAAGAGTTATTTGCGCGATTTGGAATGAATTCTGTAAAAAGCCGGATAAAAAGTGCAAGACAGACCTATAGGCCGGATTCTGTAAGCCTAATTGCTTAGGCTGGCAATCATTCCTCTTGGCATGCCATTGCTGGCATGCTCTAGCCACCTACCCGCATACTTGAGCGAGCCGCCCGTCGTGACACAAGGTCACACGCATGCCTATTTGGTGTTGCTCCGGGTAGAGGTTGCCGCGTTTCACCCTGCATTGTCGGATCTGACAAGCAGATCCATCATCACGGCAACACCGTGACGGAGTGCGCCCGAGAGCACACCCCCAATGCAGACTCGTCTCTGTGGCCCTAGTCCTCAGCCCGTTGTTGGCTTGCGCCAACAGCCGACCGGACGGTCGTTAACCGTTACCCTGCCCTATGGAGTCCGGACCTTCCTCGCTGCCCGAAAGCACCGCGATTGCCCAATCTGTCTTGCCTGTGCATTGTACGTTGCAAACAGTAAACCGCTTGTCCTGCGACAATAGCGGTCTGATGAATCCACCGCGCGCTTGGCGTGCATACAGCCCCCCACATGTCTATTGCGTTAATCACACTTAGTGCCGTGCAACTCGCCTACGGTCACCACCCCTTGCTTGACAAGGCTGACCTCACGATTCAATCCGACGAAAGAATCGGTCTGATCGGTCGAAATGGCGCCGGCAAATCTTCTTTATTACGTCTGCTCGATGGGCGCACACAACCCGACGATGGTGCAATCACCACTGCGGGGCACGTTCGCGTTGCCACTGTTGAACAAGAGCCCATACTCGATGAAACCTTAACGATCGAACAGACTGTCATGGGTGAATATGACCCAGACAACGAAGACTGGCAACGCGGCCCGCGCGTACTCGCCTTGATTGATCGACTGGGGCTGCCCCCTCAGGCGTTAGTCGGCACGCTCTCAGGGGGTATGCGCAAGCGTGTTGCGCTGATTAGCGCCATGGCGAACCAGCCAACGTTGCTGCTGTTAGACGAACCCACCAACCATCTTGACCTCGACGGTATCAACTGGCTTGAAACAACGCTTAAGCAATGGCCAGGTAGCGCAATCATCATTACCCACGATCGACGTTTTTTGGATTCGGTCGCTACGCGCATCGTCGAACTTGATCGCGGCAAACTCTTGAGCTTTCCCGGAAACTTCTCTGATTGGCAAGTTCACAAAGCACAGTGGCTCGAGTCACAGCGCCTTGAAAATGCGCGCTTTGACAAGATGCTGGCTCAAGAAGAAATCTGGATTCGCAAAGGTGTCGAAGCTAGGCGCACCCGTAACGAAGGTCGCGTCAGAAGACTCGAGCAATTGCGGGTTGAACGCGTCGCACGGCGCGAACGCCAAGGCAACGTACAACTCGCGGTCGATGCCGGGCAGCGGTCGGGCAAACTGGTCGCTGAGCTAGAGCACGTGAACAAATCATTTGGCGATCACTGCGTCGTAAAAGACTATTCGACGATCATCATGCGTGGTGACCGCATAGGCATCATTGGCCCCAATGGTGCTGGCAAATCAACGCTGCTCAAACTGATCTTAGGAACCCTGCAAGCCGATTCGGGGTCAATCAAACTGGGCACTAACCTCAGCGTGGCGTACTTTGATCAGATGCGAAGCCAGTTAGATGAAAACGCGACCCTCGCCGACGTCATCAACCCAGGCAGTGAATGGATTGAAATTGGCGGTAACCGAAAGCATGTCATGAGTTATCTTGGCGACTTTTTGTTCGCACCCGCTCGCGCACAATCTCCGGTCAAAAGCCTGTCAGGCGGCGAGCGCGCACGCTTATTGCTCGCACGCTTATTTGCCCGTCCCGCCAATATCTTGGTACTCGATGAGCCAACCAACGACCTTGACATCGAAACGCTCGAACTGCTCGAAGAATTATTACAAGACTACCCTGGCACAGTTTTGCTGGTCAGCCACGATCGAACTTTTTTGGATAACGTTGTGACCCAAACAATTGCCAGCGAAGGTCAAGGCGGTTGGAAGGATTATGTTGGAGGATTTGGCGACTGGGAGCGTCAGCGCACCTCGCCCAAAAAGGCCTCTGCCCTCGAAAAATTATCGCCTGCGGGCGCACCGAAAAAAGCCGCTGCGGCTGAGAAGCCAACATTCAACGCCGCGACAAAAAATGCAACGGGAGATACAAGCGGCACGCGAGTTCAATCACCCGGCGCGTCCAGCACAGCGAAAGGCGGCAATAAGGCTCGGGGTGCAAAAATGACACCCTGGGAGACCAAAG
>CALCPT010000479.1 GCA_937897265.1 uncultured Alcaligenaceae bacterium | reverse complement strand
CCAGCCCTTGCCGCACATTTTCCGAAGCGCAACCGAATTGTGGCGGGGTTAAGCCTTGGGGTGGTCGTGGTTGAAGCCGCACTCAAAAGTGGCTCACTGATTACCGCCCGGCTCGCGGTTGACCTGGGGCGCGAGGTTTTTGCTATCCCTGGATCGATTCATTCGCCGCTCTCGCGTGGACCCCACGCTCTGATCAAACAGGGCGCCAAGCTGGTTGAGTCGGGGGCCGATATTTTGTCTGAATTACAGCCCGCCACAACCTTTAAACGTAATGAAGCCAAAGCCGCAACGCGTCAGGGTTTGCAAAACCAGCTGCCGCTAATGGGTAAAAGTACCCCTCGCGCGGCAAAACCTCAGACGGTGGCAAGCGCCGGGCTTGACCTCGAGCGAATACAAGCGCCGATACCAAACTCACCCCTCTGGGACGCAATCGGCTACGATCCCGTAACCGAAGAGCAATTGCAGCGTCGCACAGGCTTGGCACCCGCGCACTTACAAGTTGAGCTCTTTACCCTTGAACTCGAAGGCCATATTGTCCGGCGAGGTCATGGCCAGTTTGTCAGAGCTCACGCTCGAACAACCTGCTAACAAGTGAACACACTATGCAACAGCACTCTGATGTATTGACCCGCAAGCGAAGCCTGCTCTGGGCTGTGCGCATCGCAACTGTAGCGCTCGGCACAGTCTGCGCTGCGGCCAGCGCACTTGAGTGCGGTATCACCTTACAAACAGACGACGCACTGCGTTTTATTCCCTCGCACATCACGGTACCCGCCACTTGTAAAGACTTTACCGTCACGCTGACACACAAAGGGCATCTTCCGCCTTTGGCCATGTCACATAACTGGGTGCTAACAAAAAAAAGTGATCTTGATGGGGTGGCGCGTACTGGCATGTTAGCGGGCGCCGATGCCCATCACGTTGATCAAAATGATAAGCGAGTGATTGCCCATACCAAATTAATCGGCATGGGCGAAACCACTGCCGTGACGTTTGAGGTGTCGCAACTAAAAGTCGGCGAACCGTATGTCTTTCTGTGTACGTTTGCTGGCCACTCGCCGATCATGCGTGGCACGCTGAGCGTTCAATAAGACCAGCCTGCACCGATCGAAGATATCCGCTGCTGTTGGCCTTATCGTGCTTCGCTCAGCCTGCGCAGCCGCTAGCGCCCAAACACCTCAGGTATACGTGCGGATATCGTCAATCACCTTGCCATCATTAGGCAAGCTCCCCACCGACACCATCTCAACATCTGCCCTCAGCTTCGTCACATCGCGCACCGCGTTGGTTAACGACTGCATCAGCGCTTGATCAGCCGCCGACGCCTCAACCTTTAAGAGCATCACGTCAGCGCCCGTTGTGCCGCTGATCACAAGCCGCACTCGCGCGACTTGTGGGTGACGACGCGCCACCTCAGCGAGCTGGCCCGGGTGTACAAACAGCCCACGCACTTTGGTCGTCTGATCGGCCCGACCGAGCCAACCACGAATCCGTGTATTGGTGCGTCCGCAAGGTGAAATACCTGGCAGGATGGCGGACAAATCCCCCGTGCCAAAACGCACTAAAGGATAATCAGGATTGAACGAGGTGATCACCACCTCACCGACCTCACCCTCTGGCACGACATCATTTGTACCCGGGCGCACAATCTCGAGCAACAGGTCTTCACTCAACACTAGACCCTCGCGCGCAGGGGTCTCAAACGCAATCATGCCTAAATCAGCACTGCCATACGCCTGATAACCCTGAATCCCACGAGCGCCCAACCAATCTCGCAACGAAGGCGGAAACGCCTCGCCCGAGACCAGAGCGCGCTTTAACGAAACCAGTTCAATGCCAAGCTCGTCTGCCTTTTCAAGAATGATTTTTAAAAAGCTGGGCGTACCCATATAACCAGCTGGCTGCAAATCTCGAATCACCTGAACTTGTTGCTCGGTCTGCCCAACGCCACCTGGAAACACCGTACAACCCACTGCGTGAGCCGCCGACTCCATCATCGACCCAGCTGGGGTGAAGTGATACGAAAAACAATTGTGCGCCAAATCACCAGCGCGAAAACCTGCTGCATAGAGCGAGCGCGCGAAGCGCCAGTAATCTGGCCGCGCACTCTCGGGCTCATAAATCGGGCCTGGCGAGGCAAACACCCGCTGCGCTGCACCCCAACCGATGCTCGAGAAACCACCAAACACACGTTCAATCACCGCAGCGTCTGCAGACAGGCGAGTGCGCGCGTCTTGCTGCAGTTCAAGCAGTTGGGTTTTACGAATCACTGGCACCATCGCCAAGGCCGCACGGGTCGTGATCGCATGCGGAGCAAGCTGCCCGAGTTGACGTGCGATCGCGGGTGCGCGCGCCGCAGCTTGGGCGAGCGCTTGTGGCAAAGCTGCCAGCAACGCTTGCTCGCGTTGCGCGGGGTCGCGGGTTTCTAGCGCATCAAAAAACTCTGACATGAATCGATCTCTTAATTGTTAGGCCAGCCAGCGCTTACGGCGACGATAAAATTTATTTTCGCGAAAGCTCTTTCGCTCACCACTTGAGATGCCTAGATAAAATTCTTTGACGTCTTCGTTTTCGGCTAACGCCCAAGCCTCACCGTCCATCATGACACGGCCATTTTCAAGAATGTAGCCATAGTCGGCGTAGCGCAACGCGATATTGGTGTTTTGTTCAGCAAGCAAAAAGCTTACGCCTTCGCGTTGGTTTAAATCTTTAACGATTTCAAAAATTTCTTCAACGATTTGTGGCGCCAAACCCATCGAGGGTTCGTCGAGCAAAATCATGTTTGGTTGCGCCATCAAAGCACGCCCGATAGCGCACATCTGCTGCTCACCGCCCGAGGTATAGCCAGCTTGGCTGCCGCGACGCTGCTTGAGTCGCGGAAAGTATTGATATACCCGCTCAAGCGCAGACGCTAAATCTGCCCGTCCAAGGTTACGGGTGTAAGCACCCGTCAACAAATTATCTTCAATACTTAAATGCGCAAAGCAGTGACGCCCCTCCATGACTTGGACCACACCACGCTTTACCAAATCTGAGGGCGTGAGTCGGTCGATGCGCTCGCCGCGATACAAAATATCGCCCTTCGTCACATCGCCGCGCTCACCACGCAACAAATTTGAGATTGCGCGCAGCGTGGTGGTCTTGCCTGCACCGTTGGCGCCCAAGAGCGCCACGATCTTACCTTCAGGAACTTGTAACGACACCCCCTTAAGCACCAGGATGACATGGTTGTAGATCACCTCGATCCCGTTGACATCCAGCAAAATGGGTGTGCTTGCTGGCTGTGCTGACGGCTGCGACACGGGTTGGGTCATAACAAGTTCCTATCGTTCAAAAACTAGCGCTCAGATTAGCCAGCACACTTCACAGTGGTCAGGTTTTTATCTTTTGCGTATTTTTCTGCAAACTCTTTGACCAATGGGGTCACGATGCTGGCGTCCGAGCGATACCAATCAGGCTTAATTTGAAACTTGGCACCATCCCAAGTAATGATGCGCGCCCAATCGTCGCCCGTATGATTCTCGCAACTTGTTTTGACGGGTCGCATCAATTCACCAAAGCCAATCTTCTCGAGGTAGTCTTGGGTCAAATTCAGATTCTCGAGCCCCCAACGGACTTGCTCTGGCGTCATCGATTTACCTTTGCCAAACTTCTCTTGCGCTGCCCGAATCGCCTCAACCGTCAACATTGAAATCACCATACCGCGCGTGTGAGCGATGGTGCCAACAGTGGTGCCGTTGGTGTCAGTGCCCTGCCCTTTGTCATACACCAGGGCCTTGAGCTCGTCGTGCACCTTACCGCGACCCGCAGTGTTGTGAATCGTCACGGCGTTGTAGCCTTTCGCGACGTCACCTAAGTCTTTCACATCGCCCTCAGATGCTGCCCACCAAATTCCGTACATCTTGTCGCGCGCATAACCTGTTGCCTGCGCTTCGCGCAACGCCGTTGGTGTCATGATGCCTGCGCTCCAGAGCAACACATAATTTGGACGTGACTGACGGATTTGCAACCAAGTCGATTTTTGTTCGACACCAGGCGCGGTCACGGGGTACAGCAAAAGCTCAAAACCTTCTTTTTTGGCACGTGCTTGCAGCAAGGCAATCGGCTCTTTACCGTAAGGTGAGTCGTGATAGACCAAGGCGATTTTTTTGCCCTTTAATTTATCCAAGCCACCCTCACGCTTGGCGATATCCTGGATCATGATGTCCGCTGCCGTCCAATATGTACCCAGCAACGGAAAATTCCACGGAAACACTGAACCATCAGTTGACTGCGAGAGACCGTAGCCGACCGTCATGATCGACACTTTGTCGTTAGGCGCTTTGTCGCTGACGGCAAAGGTAATGCCTGTCGATTGTGGGTCAAATGCCGAGGCGCCGGTAGGCGGCTGCTTTTTGAGGCGCTCGTAGCACTCAACACCGCGATCGGTTGCATAGGCGGTTTCGCATTCGTCATAGGTGATCTTCACGCCGTTGATACCTCCGCGCGCATTCACCAACTTCAGATAATCCATTTTGCCGTCGGCCCATGGGATTCCGAGAGGCGCAAAGGAGCCCGTGCGATAAGCAAGTAACGGCACGAACTGATCGTCGGCCGATGCAGGAAACGCCATGGCGCCGAGCGCGCCCGCCGCGAATAGAGTTGCGGCAACGTGTTTAATTTTCATCTTCGTCATCTCCGTATACCTCTTGTTGGTGTTCAACACACCGGGTTAAATATCCCAGCGACCGCTGGGCGTTATCAAAACAACAACTTAATGTGGAAACGGCCAAAGCCGTAATTTTTCTTTCGCAATTGTCCAAAGTTTGGCCAGGCCGTGAGGCTCTGCAATTAAAAAGAACACAATCAGTGCCCCAAAAATCATGTGTTCGATATGGGCTGCCGTATCAATCGCCAATGGCAAACCAAACCAGCTTGGGATGTGATTTAGAGCGACCGGTACCAACACAATAAAGGCCGCACCAAAAAAGCTACCAAGTATCGAGCCCAAGCCGCCAATGATCACCATAAACAACAATTGAAACGAGCGATTCAAATCAAAGGCCAACGGCTCCCAAGAGCCTAAGTGCAAAAATCCCCAGAGTGCACCCGCCACACCGACAATAAAAGAACTTACGGCAAAGGCGGTGAGCTTGGCATACATCGGCCGTATGCCTACAACCGCGGCGGCTACGTCCATGTCACGAATCGCCATCCACTGCCGACCAATCGCGCCACGCACCAAGTTTTTAGCGAGAACCGCAAAGACCGTCACAAACGACAGCACAAACAAATATTTTGGAATCGCGGCTTGCAACGAAATGCCAAACACTGACAGGGCAGGCACCGAGACATTGCCTGAGGGCGAATAATTCGTAAAAAATGGGATCCGCAAAAAAGCCCAATCCACAAAGAACTGAGCGGCTAGCGTTGCAACCGCCAGGTACAAGCCGCGAATGCGCAGACTCGGAATGCCAAACAACACCCCCACCAAGGTTGCAAAAAAACCACCCAACAAGATTTCAACGATTAAAGGAGTTTGCGGAAACCGCACACCGATATTCCAGGCGGCGTATGCCCCCACAGCCATGAAGGCGCCGGTGCCTAACGAAATCTGCCCGCAATACCCGACCAAGATGTTGAGCCCAATTGCGGCGAGCGCCAAAATCAAAAACGGAATGAGTAGGGCTTTAATAAAATAGTCAGAGGCCAAGAGCGGCACGGCTACAAACGCCAGCAACAACACCGCAAAAATAAAAATACGGTCTTGCCGTACTGGAAAGATCTGCTGATCTGACCGGTAACTTGTTTTGAACTGCCCGTTTTCGCGATAAAACATATTATGTTTGGCTCATGAGTGAAAGGCGAAGTCCTACACGCGGTCAATGATTTTTTCGCCAAACAAGCCCTGCGGCCTGAATAACAAAAACACCAATGCCAACACGTAAGCAAACCAGATTTCGATTCCGCCACCCACGAGCGGCCCCAGGTAGACCTCTGAAACTTTTTCTCCCACCCCAATAATCAGACCGCCGATGATCGCGCCCGGCACTGAGGTTAAGCCGCCAAGAATGACGACAGGCAAAGCTCGCAAGGTTGCGGTGGCAAGTGTGAATTGCACACCGAACTTTGAGCCCCAAATGATGCCCGCCACTAAAGCCACGACACCGGCGACGGTCCAGACGATGACCCAGATGCGGTTCAAAGGAATACCCACCGACTGCGCTGCCTGATGATCATCGGCAACCGCACGCAAGGCACGCCCTGTTGCCGTGACTTGAAAAAATAGTGCGAGGCTTGCCACCAACAGCGCAGCAATCACCGCGGCCGTGAGGTCCTCTAGATTAAGCAAAACCCCTCCGTCAAAGACTGACTCGAAAAGAAAGGCGGGCTCTTTGGGCATACCCACGTTGATGGTGTACACAGAAGCACCAAAAGCGATTTGTCCTAACCCCTCAAGAAAATAAGCAATGCCTAAAGTCGCCATGAGCAGCGCGGTCGCTTCTTGATTGACCAGATGGCGCAAGACTAGGCGTTCGATGCACCAGGCCATCACAAACATCAGCACCGCGGTGACCATAAACGCTAGCACATTGGCGAGGATCAGATTCTGAAAGCCGAACCAGTTAGGGATCCATACAGCAAAGCGCGCCATCGACAAGGCTGCCACAAGTACCATGGCACCTTGTGCAAAATTGAAGACACCTGATGCCTTAAAAATCAATACAAACCCAAGGCCGATCAACGAATAGAGCATGCCGCTCATCAAGCCGCCAAATAAGGTTTCAAGAAAAAATCCCATGTCTGCTTCGCCTTAATGCGCCACGCCAAGATAGGCACTGATGACCGCCTCGTTTTGACGTACCTCAGCAGGAGTGCCATCGCCAATTTTCTTTCCGTAATCAAGCACAACCACGCGATCCGAGATGTCCATCACGACGCCCATATCATGTTCGATCAGTACGATCGTGGTGCCGAACTCATCGTTCACATCGAGAATAAAGCGACTCATATCCTGCTTTTCTTCAATGTTCATTCCGGCCATCGGCTCATCTAGCAACAAGAGGCGCGGCTCCATCGCCAGTGCACGTCCGAGATCGACGCGTTTTTGCAAGCCATAGGGCAGGCGTCCGACAGGCGTTTTGCGGTAGGCTTGAATTTCGAGAAAGTCGATCAGATTTTCGACGAACTCGCGATGTCGAATCTCTTCGCGCTCAGCTGAGCCGAGCCTGAAGGCCTGCGCCAAAATGCCTGAGGTCATCCGCAGGTTTCGTCCAGCCATGATGTTGTCGAGCACACTCATGCCCTTGAACAGCGCAAGATTCTGAAAGGTTCGCGCCACGCCCATTTCGGCCGCACGGCGGGGATTCATTTTGTTGAACTGCGCACCGCCAAACGTGATGCTGCCCTGCTGCGGGGTGTACACGCCGTTGATCACATTGAGCATCGAGCTTTTGCCGGCACCATTTGGTCCAATAATCGCCCTGATCTCATGTTCACGCACATCAAACGAGATATCGGTCAAGGCTTTCACACCGCCAAACGCCAACGAAATATTTTGCATTTCGAGTACGACTTCGCCGATCCGCTCACGCAATTGTGTTGTCATAGTTACGCTGCCCGGGCGATGTTCGGTGTCACAACGCGCACCGAACGAATTTTCAGATCTGCCGAAATACGGCCAGTGCGACCGTCCTCGAATTTAACTTCCGTATCGATGTACTGACGCTCCCGTCCGGCAAACAGCGCCTCAACCAAGACAGCATATTTTTCAGCGACAAAACCGCGCCGCACTTTGCGCGTGCGCGTCAGTTCATCATCATCTGGGTCAAGCTCTTTATGGAGAATCAAGAAACGGCTGATTTGCGATTGCGATAAGCGCTTGTCCTGCGACAGGTCGCGATTGACCTGCTCGACACAGTCTGCGATCAGTTCATACACTTCGTCACGCGCAGCCAAATCGGCGTAACCCGCGTAGGCTAGCCCGCGGCGCTCTGCCCAGTTGCCTACAGCCTCGAGGTCGATATTAATAAACGCACAGACTTCTGACTGCCCTGCACCAAAAGCAACGACCTCTTTAATGTGTGAAAAGAACTTAAGCTTGTTTTCAAGATACTTGGGCGCAAACAAACTGCCATCAGCTAACTTACCCACATCTTTGGCACGATCAATGATTTTGAGATGCCCATCTTCGTCCAAATAACCTGCGTCGCCAGTTCGAAACCAACCATCTCCTGTGAGCGTCTCTTGCGTCGCCTCGGGATTGCGGTAGTACTCTTTAAAAAGTCCGGGGCTTTTAAGTTGGATTTCGCCTTCTTCTGTTACCCGTACTTCAACGCCGGCAACCGGCGGGCCCACCGTATCGGGCTTGACGTTGCCGTCGGGCTGCACGCAAACAAAGACCGCAGTCTCAGTTGACCCATACAGCTGTTTTAAGTTGATGCCAATTGAGCGATAAAACACAAAGAGGTCGGGGCCGATGGCCTCACCTGCGGTGTAAGCGATGCGCACGCGACTCATCCCCAACACATTGCGCAAGGGCGCAAACACCAGCGCGTTACCCACTGCGTAACGCACCCTTTCAACGAGCGGCACAGATTTGTGATCGAGCACTTGCGCACCCACGCGGCGGGCGACTTGCATTGCCCAACCATACAGGGTGCGCTTGAACCAGCCGGCATCTTCCATGCGGATGGTGACTTGGGTGAGCAAGCCCTCGAGCACGCGCGGCGGTGCAAAGTAATAAGTTGGGCCAATGTCACGCATGTCAATCGTGACGGTGTCTGGGGACTCTGGATGATTGACCGTAAACCCAGTCACCAACAACTGCGTATACGAAAACATGTTTTGCCCAATCCAGGCGACGGGCAGATAGGCAACAACCTCTTCGTGGTCGGTTAAACCCTCCATGGCTTCAACTGCACGGGCACGATCAATCAAGGAATGATGGGTTAGTACAACGCCTTTTGGCTTGCCGGTGGTACCTGAGGTGTAAAACATCGCCGCAGGATCGTGTGGCTGTACAGCCGCCACGCTTTTTTCAAAAAATTCGGGCGCGTGTTGTTGCTGCCCCAAGGCAGCCAACTGGTCACACGACAAGAGCGCTGGGTCAACGTAGTGCCTCAGCCCCCGCGGGTCATCGTAAACAATGCTGCGCAACGCGGGGCACTGATCGCGCACCTCAAGCATTTTGTCGACTTGCTCTTGATCTTCGACGACCGCGACACTCACCGAAGCGTCCTGTAGCACGTAGACCATTTCTTGCGCGACGGCATCTTGGTAGAGCGGAATCGGTACCGCCCCCAATGCTTGTGTTGCCATCATGCTCATGTATAGCTGCGGGCGATTCTCGCCAATGACCGCCACATGGTCGCCAGGCTTAATACCGAGCGAGGCCAAACCACAGGCGAGCTTTTGCACCCGCTCAAAGACCTGTTGCCAGGTCAGCGTCTGCCAGATGCCAAGGTGCTTTTCGCGTAGCGCCGGGCGATTGCCGCGCACGCGAGCATGCTCAACTAAGAGCGCAGCAAAGGTTTCAGATCGCGTCATGGGCAAGCGCTGCATGGCAGGGTGTCTTCTCTGTTTGTTTTGTTTTTGCGTGAATTCAGTAAACAAGTTATAAGCTGAATCGTCAGCTAAATGTCGTTTTGGCGACAATTGCACTGAAACTAGGGTATATCCTGATGCTCAGCCCCTCGCTTAAGCTCTCAGCCGCCTGGATGCCGCTACTCACACCTGAGCAGCGTGCACGGGTTGAACACGATTCAAGCCTGCAACACGTGTTGGCCGGGGCGATGATCGAACGGCGCGGCGAACCCTCGTCCGCGTGGCTAGGCGTGATTTCGGGATTAATCAAAATATCGGTCGGTAACGCCGACGGCAAGATGGCTTCACTCACGGGCGTACCCGCGGGCGGGTGGGTAGGCGAAGGTTCCTTGCTCAAGCACGAGCAACGGCGCTATGACGTCGTGGCGTTACGTGATTCAGTGATTGCGCGCGTGCCTCTCGCTACGTTCGAATGGCTACTGGATCACAGCATCCCCTTCAATCGCTTCTTACTGCACCAACTCAATGAGCGCGTGGCACAATTTATCGGCAAGGCAGAATCTGATCGACTGCACGATCCCGACGCCCGCGTGGCGCGTTGCTTGGCTGAGTTGTTCAACCCTTTGCTGTATCCCGGTATGGGAATGAGGCTCGCGATCACTCAAGAAGAAATTGGATACCTTGCTCGGCTGTCGCGACAGCGCGTCAATCAGGCGCTGCATGCGCTTGAAAAGCTTGGGTTAGTCCATGTCGAGTATGGGGCCGTTGAGGTGTTAGATTTGCTTGCGCTACGCCGTTACGGTGTCTAATAGCAGTTTCGCAGGCGCCAAGCCTGTGGATGCATTGACGAGTTCAGTGAAGTCTGCCGCGCCTTGGACTTGGACTTTGAGACCGTAAGGTATTTTTATCACCTCTCTACATTTAGGTTTTTTATGATGACTGCTCGCCACACACTTCGTATGTTCGCACGCTTGGCAACTACGCTTGCCCTAAGCACCGCAACGCTAGCACTTGCCCACGCCGCCGACTTCAAGGCAGGCTCGCTTGAAATCAATGATTTATGGGTACGCGGCTCGGTGCCTGGGCAGACTAATGGCGCTGGCTACATGATGATTAATAACCCTTCTGGCGCAAGCGATCGCTTACTTTCAGCGCAATCTGAAGCGTCAACCCGCCTTGAGTTACATACCGTCCTCACCGAAGATGGCGTGGCAAAAATGCGCCAAGTAGAGGGTATCGACATCCCCGCCAAAGGCTCGGTCAAACTCGCACCTGGCGGCTTTCACATGATGTTCTTACAGTTGACCGGACCCTTCAAACAAGGAGAGCTTGTGCCAGTAGTTTTAAAGTTTGAAAAAGCCGGCGAAGTACGTGTGAACTTTACCGTTAAGCCCTCAACCTACAACCCTGGCGGCGCAAGCACGCAAGGCCACGGCGGGATGAAGCACTGAGTGCCTGATTCTGGATACTGAGTGGTGAGCGCTGCGTTCTGAGTGGTGAGCGCTTGGCACTCAAGCACAAGAACCTAGCGCCTAAGCTGGGGCCGTGCGGCTACCAAAGATCGCGGATCCTACTCGGATTTCGGTTGAGCCCTCTTCAATGGCCAGCTCAAAGTCGCCACTCATTCCCATCGACAAGCGCTCAAGCGAAACCCCGGCAATGCCCTCTTGCTGAGCCTGCTCACGCAGTTGGCGTAACTGAGAAAAACACTTGCGTACAGCGATGGGGTCGTCGGATAGCACGGCCATCGTCATCAGGCCTTTCACTCGCAAGCTTGGATACTGCGACAATTGCCGTAAAAACGGTACGAGCCCTGCTGGCTCAAGTCCAGACTTCGTCTCTTCAGTGGATGTTTTAACCTGCACGAGTACGTCGATTGAACGCCCCTCTAACTGCAAGCGCCGCTCAAGCGCCTCTGCGAGGTCGATCCGATCAAGCGACTGCAGCTCACTGGCATAGCGTGCCACTTCTTTGGCCTTGTTGGTTTGCAAGTGTCCGATCACAACCCAATTGATATTGCAGTCTTCTAATAGCGGTGCCTTTTGCGCGACCTCTTGCATCCGGTTTTCGCCAAAGCGCGTAAAGCCTAGGGCAATCGCCTCTCGTATTGCGCCGGCGTCAAACGTTTTACTCACGGGTAATAACGTGACCTCAGCGGGGTCGCGTCCAACGCGCGCACACGCCGCGGCCATCCGTGCCTGAATCTGGCTGATGCGCTGAGCCATCGAAGAGGTCAACGTCGGTTGGGCTGGCACGCCAGGATGCTCGGAATTTGAAGAGGTGCTCATATTATTAAGTATTAAGGCGCAAAAAAACTAAGGATTAAACG
>CALCPT010000478.1 GCA_937897265.1 uncultured Alcaligenaceae bacterium | reverse complement strand
GACACTCTTTCCCTACACGACGCTCTTCCGATCTCATATTGCTCGGGCGTTGATCCCAGTACTTGGGCCCCTTGATCATCGAGTTGCTTAAGCACTGCAGGGTTTTGCAACGCCTTGCGAATTTCTGTGCTCAAGCTGTTGACGATCGCTGGATCGGTACCCGCCGGCATCATCACCCCTTGCCAGGCACCCATATCAAAATCCTTTAAGATTGTTTCAGAGACAGTAGGCACCTCTGGCATCGCACTTGAACGCTTAATACTTGTGATCGCCAACCCTTTCAGGCGCTTATCACGCACCAACAACATCGAGTCATTGATGGTGTTGGTCGAAAATTCGACCTGCCCACCCATTAAGTCGACCATCGCGGGTGCGCTGCCTTTGTAAGGCACATGCGTTGCTTGAAGACCCATGGCCTGAAGTAAAAGAAAAGCCGCTAAGTGGGTGATGTTGCCGTTACCGCCAGAGCTATAGGACAGCTTGCCTGAATTTTGTTTTGCGTAAGCAACAAATTCTTGGATCGTATTGACCGGGACATTATTGTTAACCAGTAGCATCAACGGCACAATGGCAGTTGAACTAACAGGTGTCAAATCCTTAGTTGGGCTGTAATTCAGGTTTTTATACAGACTTGGGCTCAACGCTAAGGACGATGTGTTGTACAGCGCTGTATACCCATCCGGCTTGGCATTCGCTACCGCCTGGCCGCCGATGTTTCCGTTTGCTCCTGCTTTATTCTCAACCACAACTGAGTGTCCCAACTGGGCAGTCAGTTGTTTAGCTAACACTCGGCCAATCAAATCGGTCGGCCCACCGGGCGGGAACGGAATCACTAACGTGACGGCACGATTTGGCCAATCGGCTTTGCTCGGCTGCGCCGAGCTTGGCGCGGCGACGGCCATCAGCAAAGTCATTACAGTGAACGCGATTGTTTTTGAATGTTTCATACGAAGTGATAGACCTTTAATTCGTCTTGATGTTTAACTCTTTAATGACTGGGGTCCAGCGATTGACCTCAGACTGAATAAACTGTTCAAGAAACTCTGAAGTTGAGCTGACCAATTCAATAGAAGCCAGGCGATCGCCAAGTTCTGGGTTGGCCATAATCTGCTTAACCTCAGCGTTGAGCTTAGCGACGATGTCTGACGGTGTGCCTGCAGGTGCAAGCAAACCAAACCACTCAATGGTCACGACGTCGAGACCTTGTTCTTTAAAGGTTGGGATATCAGAGACTGAGGCGTAACGCTGATCAGACGAAATCCCAAGCGCCTTTAGCTTGCCCGATTTAATTTGCGGCTGCACTTGACCAAGCGTCGCGAAGGTCAGAGCAAGATGGCCTGACATCACGTCCATCATCGCAGGTGTACCACCCTTGTAGAGGATGTGCGTCAACTCCAGCCCTGTCTGTTTTTTGATGAGCTCAGCTGTTAGGTGTGTCATGGTACCCACACCCGCTGAGCCATAGTCAAGCTTGATTTTTCCGGCCTTGCCTAGCTCGATCAGTTCTTTAATGTTGTTTGCTGGAAAATTCGGGTTGGCCACCACCAAGACTGGTGCTCTTGCCAGCATACTAATCGCCTTAAAGTCTTTCAGCGTATCGAACGGCATACTCGAGTGCATGGCGGGGTTAGTGGTGTGACTACTCACCGAGACGATCAAGGTATAGCCGTCAGGCGCCGCTTTTGCCACGGCCGTTGAGCCGATCAACGTGCTCGCACCCGGCCGATTTTCAACCACGACCGGTTGCCCCCATTTTTCTTGTAACTTTTGAGCGATCGCTCGCCCGAGCGTATCGGTCGAACCTCCGGGCGGAAACGGCACAACAATTTTGATCGCTTTTTCTGGGTATTTGTCTGCGGCACTTTGTGCGGCGACTTGGCCGACACCAAAAAGTGTGCACAGCGTAATGATAAAGGCGAGGCCGCGGCGCATAGGACTTATCAGTTTGCTATTCATTGGAGATCTCTCATTTATTTCGATTAATTGTTATGTACCAAAACTTGCAGCTGAGCCTGAGCATCCTCTAGCATTTTGACCAAGGCATATACGCTTTGGTTGGCGGGGGTCGCGATACCGCACTCTTTACCTTTGCGCACAACTAAGCCATTCAAAAATTCAATTTCGCTCGGTTTTTTACGAGCAAGATCTTGCGCCGTTGAGGACAGTTGCCCAGGCATTGTCTGGGGGATCATGTCATTGACCCGTTGAGCCTCTTGGTGCGTCAGTGCAATCCCTTGATGCTGCGCCACACTCACAACTTCGTCGGCTAATTGATTAATCAGCACACGTACCGCTTCGGTCTGCACCATTTTGCCGTACGTCAACTGACCAATCGCTGAGATCGCGTTGTAACTGCAATTGACTAAAAACTTACTCCATTGATCTTTTCGTATGTCGGGTGACACAACGCAGGGCACGCCGCCTTCGGTCAATAGCTTGGCAAGAGCAGTCAACTGGCTTGCAGCGTTAGCATCAGTGTGATGCCCTGACGATTGCCCGATGGCTAACTCGCCTCGTCCTAAATGTTTTAGACGGCCAGGCCCTGCCATAATCGTCGCCACATACACCACGGCCGGAAACACTGGGTTACTCACAACCTCGCAAATGCGCTCAGCATTATCGACACCGTTTTGTAAGCTCACAATTGCGGTGTGCTTTTGCAAATAAGGCATGATCGCTTGGATAGTCTTGGTTGTATCGGGTGACTTGACACACAATAGAATCAAGTCGGCCTGAGCAACGGCGGCAAGATCTGTACTGGCCGATACCGCAACATACTCTTGAAAACTTTGGCAATCCATGTGTAGGCCGTGCTGAGCGATCGCATCAACATGCTCTGCGCGAGCCACCAAGGTCACGTTATGCCCAGCGCGTGCCAACATTCCACCAAAGTAGCAACCAACGGCTCCGGCACCGAGCACGACAATATTTGGGCTTTCAGACTTAGGCTTCATAGGTAGGGTTCACTCGTTGTTTGGCCAGTTAGACAGGTGCATGTCATGAACGCCCCCTTCGCTCAGATCCAACCGGGGGCACGACCTTTGTATTGTATCTACCTTGAGATTTCCACACTATCAAGGCTGTTAAAGCACTCGCGGGATTTATTCTCTGATAATCTCTTGCATCTTTGTTTGTACAACAACTCCGAAAATAAAAGGCGCTCGGATCACGCTCGATATTCTCCTCAAATCATAGTTTGGGGTATATCAAGCAAGGCTCGAGCGCCCGAGACTGAGATGCCATGACGCATACTAAAAAAATAAAGCTTAGTTTGGCTGCGCTTTGTATTGCTACCAGCCAAGCCTGGGCGCAACAAGCTAGCGTCACGCTCTACGGCTTAATTGATGGCGGTATTGCCTATCAAACGCTCACCGGCCCTGGTCAACATAGTCAATCGAGGCTTGGGCTCGCTAGCGGCATGCAGACAACCTCACGCTGGGGAATGCGCGGTCAAGAGCCTTTAGGTAACGGCTTTAATGCAAACTTTCAGCTCGAGGGTAGCTTTGACGTCACCAACGGCGCTGCGCTGGCCAACGGACGCCTCTTCGGAACGCAGTCTTGGGTTGGTCTGAGCAAAAACGACTCAGCGGGATATTTTAGAATCGGCCGTCAAAGCGGCTATGCCCCCGAGTTCTTCTTACCCATTGACCCGTTTCGTGGCGGGTTTGGACAAGCACGAATGGCGTACGCCTTTGGCTCAGCTAACTCAAACACGAAGTACAGCAATCTCATCAAATTGATGGTTGAACCCGCTAGTGGACTGAGGATCGGCGCCGGCTATTCTTTTTCGCCGCAAATGAACACGTATTATTTTGATGGCGCCAAATCCATCGCAGCGGGCAGCGATTACAATGACTCAACCGCAAACAACACCCGCCTTATCACGTTAGGGGTAAGTTACAGCAAGGGCCCACTGATGCTAGCGGCGACCTATGATCAGGTCATGCCCAACGGTGCCGATCCAAGGCTACCCGCCAATATCGCAAATAGCTCCAACATCCAAGAGTGGATCGTCGGTGGAAAATACGACTTGGGCGCGATACAAATTTCTGCCGCAATTGGTCAAAACAAAGGCGGTGCTATCAACGTACAAGGCGTCTCGTTCACCACTATTGGCAAACCAACAATTGACATCAATTCTTGGGGTGGCGGACAAGGCGCCATCATCTTTGACCCGAATATGAATTTCAATTCATACATGTTGGGCTTTACGCTTCCGATCAATAGCGTTTCAAAGATTTTCACTTCTTGGACACGTGCGGCAAACAATGGCACAACTAAAGCCCATAACAATGTCGGGGCGCAAGATGCTTATAGCATTGGCTATCAGTATGACTTCACTGCGCGCACTAATATCTATGTAGCCACGTCGTACGCAACAAACCCTGGGTTTATTGCCGAGGCGACTAGTTTTTATGTTGTGACTGGATTGCGTCACCGCTTTTAGCGCGCAGTGTTGAGGCTATGTGAAAGCGAGGGTCGCGTTAAAGCTGAAACTAAAGCTGAAACCGCACCCACTACGCCAACTAGGGCGTAATTCTAGACAAGTAATGCGACAGCGCTTGCAAATCGGCATCAGCAACACCGTACACCGAAGCGGCCATGTTCGAATCACGCCCTACGGCTTGATTGTTTTTAAACTGCAACAAGCTGTGCAGTAAATAGTCTTCGCGTTGGCCCGCTAACCTTGGCATTTGTTCGCGACCGACGTAATTCGGCAAATGGCAAATCCCACACCGCATTCCGCTCGCCAGCTGCTCGCCTTTGGCAAACAGTTCGGCTTGTTTATCCGCAGGAGGCTGAGCCAAAGGTGACGCTGAATAAAATGTCGCCAGCGCACTCACTTCAGCATCTGTTACGCCGTCGAGCATGCCTTTCATCGCAGGGACTTCGCGCATGCCTTCGCGCATCAAGATCAAACTATTCTCGAGAAACAGCTTGGGCTGCGCCGCCAAAGACGGAATCCCTTTAATTTGAGAGTTTCCGTCTGCGCCATGACATGCGGCACACAGCGCCTGCCGCTGGGGCGAAACCTGACCCCAGGACAGCGAGGTGGTCAGCAAGACCACCCCTAACCCAATCACAGCTTTTGCAAAAAAAGACATTTGTATCTGACTTATTTGCTGTATGACACGCGATAAATCACGCCCATTTGCTCGTCAGAGACCAGCAACGAACCATCTTTCATTTGATGGAGATAAGCAGGACGACCCCACCATGACTGATCCGCTTCGTTCATAAAGCCGGTCATAAACGGCACAACCTTTGCGTTCTTACCATCTGCATCGGCTTGAACCATCACAACATCATGACCAATTTTCTTGGTACGGTTCCACGAGCCTTTACGTGCGTTGAACAAAACGTTTTTGTACTCGGCAGGAAACATCGAACCGGTGTAGAACGTCACGCCCATCGTTGCTGCGTGAGGGCCCATCAAAGCAACAGGCTGCTCAACACCACCGCAAGCGTTGTCTTTCTTAATATCTGGATCAGCAAGCGTGCCAGCATGGCAGTATGGGAAACCATAGTTAGCGCCGACTTTAAGGCGATTCATCGTGTCGTTCGGGCTATCGTCACCTAACCAATCACGGCCATGATTACTAAACCAAAGTTCTTTTGTGACAGGATGCCAGTCAAAGCCCACCGAATTACGAACGCCCGTTGCTAAGACTTCCATGCCAGAGCCATCGGCGTTATAGCGACGAATCTGAGCGTACTCTTTTGTTGGCAGTTCGCAAATATTGCAGGGAGCACCAAACGGCACATAGAACTTTCCGTCTGGACCAAACGCAACGTATTTCCAGTTATGGTGCTGCAGGGGTGGGAAATTGAATTTCTCGGTCAAATCAACCGGCGCAACGTTCGGGTTTTTAGCGATGCCATCAAAGCGCAACACTTTATCCACAGCAACAACAAACAACGAGCCATCTTTGAATGCCGCGGTTGGCTGATTGAGCTTATCGATCACGATACGCGAGGTGCGTTGTTTGCCGTCATCTGTAAGTTCATAAATACGACCCAAGCCACGCGTACCCACGTAATACTTGCCATCGTCGCCCGCAACAATCGCACGACTACCGGGGATGCTATCGGCCCAGACTTCAACTTTGAAACCTGCAGGGACTTTAATCTTGTCTAACGGGACATCGGCAGCCTTGGTCATTGTCAGCTTTGCTGGCAGTGGCGCTAAGGTTGAGTTCGCCATCGACTCGGGCATGCCTTGCTTCCAAGCCGGCGGGGCGGCTGGGGCTGCCGCCGGTGCTTGAGCCTGAGCGTTCAAGGCGCCCAAACTAAATGTGAGCGCTAAACCCAACCCACCCATCACGCGTGTATACGTTTTCAATATGCTCTCCAAAGCCGTTTTTATGATAACTACTGGTGCTTGACAAATTAGTGTAGCGGAATTGACCTAAATCAAGGTGCTAATTCTGCGGCAACTGCAATCTTTTTCCAGCGCGGTATGTCAATACTTAAGAATTTTGCAAACTCCGCGGGTGACTCACCACCAATCTCGCCGCCCTCTTTGGTCAGGTCTTGCTGCACCTCAGGCAAAAGCAAGATTTGCTTCACAGTTTGCTGCAGTGTGTCAATTACGGCCGCGGGCGTACCGGCGGGTGCCAACAAGCCGTACCAGTTCTCAACCGCATAGCCAGGCAAACCCGCGTCGCCAATGGCCGGCACACCCGGAAACGCTGTCGACGGCTTGGGTGAAGTCACGCCAAAGGCGCGCATCTTACCGCTTTCAACATAAGGCTTCACGACGGCGATCGTACTAAAGTACATCGCAATCCGGCCACCCATCATATCGGTGATTAAGAGCGACTGACCTTTATAGGGCACATGTACCGCCTTCAGGTTAGCCTCGCCCATAAACATGGCGCCCGCAAGATGGCCGACCGTACCTGAGCCGGGTGAACCATAACTCAAGGCATTAGGCTTTGCGGCAGTCAAGGCGATCAGTTCTTTCAGGTTTTTAGCGGGCAGATCTGAGGGCCCCACAAGCACAAGCGGTGCCGAAACCAAACGCGTAATAGGGGCAAAGTCTTTGAGCGGGTCATACGTCAGCGTATTCATGATCGCCGGTGCCACACCCACATTTGCCGCCTGACCAAAAAGCATTGTGTAACCGTCGGGCGCTGCACGTGAAACGAAAGTTGCTGCGATTGTCGAACCGGCACCCGGTTTGTTGTCCACAATCACAGGCTGTTTGAAAATCACTGACATTTTTTCGGCCACCAAGCGTGCCATTAAATCTGAGCCCCCGCCAGGCGGAAACCCAACCACAATCTTGAGCGGCTTATTTGGAAATGGCTGCGCGTACGCAGGCGCCATCACTGAAGCAACTACAAATGAGAAAGCACTCAGTAGAGCCAGACGTGTCAGGCGCGCCAGCGTTTGAGCTAGCGTCGAAAATGGGTACACGTTCATCGAACCGATCATTTTTTTTCGATCTCTTCAAAAACTTCATAGGCAATCTGAGCGGCAGACATAGATGACGCCCAACCTGAATAAAACGCCAAGTGTGTGATTAGCTCGCCAATCTCTTCTTGCGTTAAACCATTCTCTAGACCTCGCGTAATGTGCACGCGCAATTGATCTGGTCTGAACGAGGTTAACAAGGCGGCAATAGTGATCATGCTCCGGTCGCGCTTGGACAGCTCTTTGCGCTCCCAGATGTCGCCATATAAAACTTTTTCAGCGCACTCGACCATTTTAGGGACGGTCTTGCGTAAGCGTTCGCGACGTTCTGAGGTAGGGGCCGTAGCCATGTGCGTCTCCTGATATAGTTTTACGAATAGTGTTGATTGTGATTAATAATACTAAAGCGGCAAGGCTTTGTATCGACTTCACTAAAAAACTGGACAACAAAAATGAACATCGGTTTTATCGGACTAGGTACGATGGGTTCAAGGATGGCGACGAATCTCATCAAGCACGGGCATACCCTGATCATCCACGACCTGAGCAAAGCGAACGCGCAGCCACTGATCGCCCAGGGCGCGCAATGGGCCGAGACGCCCTCGTCCTTGGGTGCCCAGGCTGAGCTGGTCTTCTTGTCGCTGCCGGGGCCCGCCCAAGTGCAAGAGGTGTTGACTGGTCTGCAGGGTTTAATCGCCGGTCTGCGTGCAGGAAGCGCGGTGTTTGATTTTTCAACTAATGCCCCACGGATGATTCGAGAACTGCATGCTGAACTTGCAAAAAAACAGCTCATTTTTTTAGATGCACCAGTCAGCGGAGGCCCCACAGGCGCCGCATCGGGCAAACTTGTGATTTGGACGAGCGGTGACGAGCCAACCTTCAACAAATACTCATCCGTGCTGTCGTGCATGTCGGATGATGTGCAATTTTTAGGTGCCGTTGGTGCGGCGTCGGTCGCTAAGTTGGTCCATAACTGTATGGGTTATATGTTTAACTCTGCGATTGCAGAAGTCTTTTCGATGGGCGTAAAGGCTGGCGTCGAGGCCCCCACCCTTTTCAAAGCATTGCGCAGCGGCGCAATGGGCCGGCGTCGAACCTTCGACGGTCTTCCCACTCACTTTCTGAGTGGCGCTTACGATCCCGCTAAATTTTCGTTAAAACTCGCTCATAAAGACGTTACGCTAGCAAATGAACTGGGGCGCGAAGTTGAGCTCGAGATGCAATTTGCAAAACTCACACTTGCCCAAATGACCGAAGCACTTGACCGAGGCTGGGGCGATAAAGACTCTCGCATTGCGATGCTTTTGGCGCAAGAACAGGCCGGCGTTGACGTGCGGTGCGATCCGGACATCTTAAAAGACATCTTGAGTCGTTGAAGGCTAGCCTCAGGCAAGCATTGCTGAACGCTACGCACCCTAATCATTGGTGTATCACACGCCGCTCTTGGTGTCTCGCGGCGCACATCACTTTCCCTGGCGCACCGTGAGGTCCGACCTTAAGTTGACAAATACCAGTACGCAGCCTAACTTAGTGCCAAATTTATTCTAAATCGCCGACTCAGAGACATCGACAAATCCGTCGACGGCGCCGCCCGCTTTTCCCGGAGGCTTATATGCACTTTAAATCTTTAGCTTCGCTGCTTGCGATATTGGTATGTCTGGTTTTTAACGTTCAAGTTCAGGCACAAACGAACTTTCCAGAGAAGCCAGTCAAATTGATTGTGCCTTTTCCACCGGGACAAGCCACCGACATTATTGCGAGAATGATCGCAGAGAAGCTGACTATTGCCTGGGGCCAGCAGGTCATTGTTGAGAACAAAACCGGAGTGCCTGGCATGGTCGCTGGTAGCACCGCGGCACCTGACGGCTACACGATGACGATGGGCACCAGTGGGGTCTTGGCGGTTAACCCAGCCGTATTTGAGAAACTTCCATACGATGTAACGAAAGATTTTATTTATGTCGGTGGCCTAGCCATTACGCCAATGATCGTGGTGGTCAGCGCAGCGTTGCCTTACAACACCGTACAAGACCTCGTTGCTGCGGCCAAGAAAGAGCCTGGTAAGTTCAATGTGGGTTATGGCGGAGTCAACAATACGCAGCATTTAACAGGCGAACTCTTTAAGTCCACCACAGGTGCGAATATGGTTGGCGTGAACTACAAGGGTAGTGCAGCGGCTGTCACAGATCTACTCGGCGGGCAAATCTCAATTTTGGTTGACAGCATGGCGGTCGCACTGCCACACATCAAGGCTGGCAAATTAAAGCCACTTGCCATCACGACGTTGCAACGCGTGCCGCAGTTGCCCGACCTACCAACGGTTGCCGAGTCGGGTTACCCAGGTTTTGAAGGTGTAGGCTGGCAAGGCTTGGTCGTGCCCAAAGGTACGCCGCCAGCCGTGGTGCAAAAAATCAGTGCTGACGTCGCAAAAATTCTTGCAGACCCAACCATGCAAAAAAATATCATCGACAAAGGCATGGTGCCTGACCCGCGTGGCGCTGGTCCTTGGAGCGATTTTGTGTACGCAGAGATGAAGAAATGGAAAGCCGCAGCAACGCAGGCAAATATCAAAGCCACAGAATGAGTTTGTCATCGTGAAGCGTGGATGAGCGCGCTGATCTATGCTTCACGATATGTAGGACGCTTCGAGTCTTAAGCTTAACGAAGTTGCTTAGCTTGAGCCGAACGAAATTGACGACTTGGAACCAAGCAACATTGATTGACTTAAAACAAATAATGCCACGACACATAACATTAAAAGCACTCACAGCTTGGCTGATAGGGCTATGCTGTTCGCTACTCACTTTCACGGCGAGTTCGCAAGCGGTCTTTCCTGAAAAGCCAGTCAAGCTGATTGTGCCGTTTCCTCCGGGACAAGCCACCGATATCATTGCCCGTTTGATTGCTGAGAAGCTCACCATCGCTTGGGGCCAACAAGTCATTGTTGAAAACAAAAACGGCGTACCGGGAATGATTGCGGGCGCAACGGCAGCCCCTGACGGCTATACGATGATCATGGGGACAAGCGGTGTGTTGGCCGTTAACCCTGCGGTATTTGACAAACTTGCCTACGATGCCGCAAAGGATTTCACCTATGTGGGCGGCTTAGCAATCGCCCCCATGATCATTGTGGTGAATGCAACGCTACCCTACAACACCCTTCAAGAACTGGTTGCAGCTGCCAAAAAAGATCCAGGCAAATTCAATGTGGGGTACGGTGGCGTCAATAATACGCAGCATCTCACCGGTGAGTTGTTTAAGTACACCGCTAATATCAACATGGTTGGAATCAACTACAAAGGCAGTGCCAGTGCAGTCACAGACTTGCTAGGCGGGCAGATTTCTATTTTGGTCGATAGCATGGCGGCGACCTTGCCGCATATTAAATCAGGCAAACTCAAGGCGCTCGGTATTGCGACGCTTGAACGCGTACCGCAACTACCAAATCTACCTACTGTGGCCGAATCGGGCTACCCTGGTTTTGAAGGTGCCGGTTGGACTGGCCTTGTCGTGCCGAAAAATACGCCCCCTGCAGTGGTACAAAAAATCAGCGTCGACGTTGCCAAGGTTCTTGCCGATCCTGCCATGCAACAAAGTATCATCGACAAAGGGATGGTTCCCGATCCTCGTGGCGCTGGGCCCTGGAGCGACTTTGTCTTTGCTGAAATGAAAAAATGGAAAGCAATCGCCCAACAGGCCAACATCAAAGCAAGCGAATAATTTATACCTATTTAAACCACTTCAAATTTAGAGCGACTTCATCACCATGTCTTCTACAGAACCTCGTTTTTTAACACTACACGAACTCGTTCAAAAAGCCCGCCAAAAACTCAATCACGACAATTGGGATTACATCGTTGGCGGCACCGAAACCGAAACGACGCTGAGGCGCAATCGCGCTTCGATTGATGCGCTGGCGTTTCGTCCACGTGTCTTGCGCGACGTCAGTAACGTGAGTGCTCGCACAAGCTTTTTAGGGCGAGACCTGCGCTTGCCAATTTTGCTTGCACCAGTTGGAAGTCTTGAGTTATTCACTCCTGGCGCAGCGGCCGCCTCGGCTCAGGCTGCTGAGCAGTTCGGTATTGCGCATATGCTGAGCTCGGTCTGCCAACCCGGTATTGAGGCCGTTGCACAAGCCGCACCCGACGCGCTAAGATTGTTTCAGCTGTATGTTCATGGCGACGCAGCTTGGGTCGACGCCATTGCGGCACGTGTTGAAGCAGCGGGTAACGGCGCCTTTTGTTTGACGGTTGACACGGCGCATTACAGCCGTCGCGAGCGCGACCAGGCGAAACGTAATATTCGCCGTCTGGCCGTCCCGGGACGCGAGTTTCAACCCCAACTCACCTGGAAAGATGTTGACCGCTTAAAAAGCAAGCTCAAGGTAGATCGGAAGAGCACACGTCTGAACT
>CALCPT010000477.1 GCA_937897265.1 uncultured Alcaligenaceae bacterium | reverse complement strand
CAGCACGCGATTAAAGCTCGGCATCGCTACGATGTCATAGGCCGGCGACAGCGTCCACCGCCCATCGCGATACAGCAGTCCATGGTTTCTAACGTGATCATCATGATTCCCCACTAGGGCATTGAAACTCATTCTGCGCCACAGTTCTTGTTGTTGCTGTTCAAACCCGCTGATGCGCGATCCACCCCAACGCTGCATGTCGTGCGCAAAACCTACGTAACTTCTTTCCGGATCTCCCAAGGGATCCCAGCCCCGAGGGCGCAATACAGTCTCAGCACTCGCAAATAATTTTCGATGTACCGCATAACGGCGACTTGTCGCCCCAGCTGGTTGGTCAACCTCTAGCACGAGTTCGCGGTCAAAGCGCTGAATTAACAAAAGACGGTGACGGCCCACTCTTTCAAATCGAACAGGCGCCACATCCAACCCGCAGCGACGTGCGAGGGTCATGGCCAAATACTCACGCTCAGTCATGAGCGGCGGCCCTGTTCTTTCCTGCAACTTTGCGATCCACCACTGCGGCACACTTTCTGACGACTCAACGAGGACCGTCAATTTGGGTTTTTCACCGCCTAGGCTGGTCACATCGTTTGTCTTTGAGATATTCTGAATCAGCTTTGACGAGGTCATTTCAAGGTCGTCAGTCTGCATCAGGTCGCACAGAACCTGCAACGGCGGTGGTTCATAAGACAGTTTTCGCTCGAGCTCTTCGTCGGTGCACACCTCAAGAGCACCCACCGCATCGCCCGAAGACAAACCTAAACGGTCGATCTCATCTAGGTCATCGCGGTTATGTTTCCAACGCAATAGGTCTAATCCAAAACCCTCCGGCGAAGCATCACGAAAGACACCAAATATGCCATTCCACATGTCCTCTTTATGCGGTTGCACCCTGCGATTAAAACCAAGCTTGACTGGGTCAAGTGCAACGGCATGGTCCGAAACCTGATAGGAAGGCGAGTACATGAAGCGTCCCGCGCCTGGCTTCCATTGAAAGGTGCCGCACTCAAGCGGCGCATCTTGACCGGGCGGCCAGACCCAAACCGTTCGCTCTTTATTCATTTCGCTCTCGTACCCGTAAAGGCATATTTCTTGAGGCCGCTATCTGTATCGCGCCATCGTCTTCGGGCTTAGCGACTTGCTCAAGCCCTTCTAAGCAATCAAGGGCCCACAGCGCCTTGACAATCAAACCAAAGGCGACTGTTGCCCGACCTTTTTCAATACTCACTAAGGTGTTCACACTTACGCCAATCTTTGCCGCAAGGTCAGCTTGGGTCCATAACCGAGCACGACGAGCCAGGGAGATTCTGTGCCCAATCTGCTCAATGAGTTGCGAAGCGCGATATGGCAAAATATCTGCGGCTTGTATTTTTTTCACAATAAAATTGATATTTAGTTAATTAATTACTATTTTATTTGTATTTTAATAAAAAGAAAATGGAATTTTAGATATTTGAAAAAATCAACGAATTAATTTCTTGCGGGCCCAACAAATACTTTAGCGGAGCAATTTAGGGGTGAAATGAGATCGCAACCATGGATACACCGCTAAACATTGTTGGTTGGACAGCAAAACGACGTTTAAACCCATACTGTAGTAATGGATTACAGTAGAGGTGACGAATGACCGTCATTCTCAGGCCTTAGTTCACCAATGACCCTTAAACGTCCGATTCAAATCGCCCTGCTAGGCTGCGTGCTGTTGGCAGGCTTTATTGGCTTTCGGGTTTGGCAAGGCCCACTGGTGCCAGCCTATCAGCTTAAAACCATTGATCTCACTCAGAATGTGGTCGCGACTGGGAGGATTGTTTCGACCTCGCGGGTGCAGGTGAACACCGAGATCGCGGGGGTGGTACTTGAGCGTCGCGTCAAAGAAGGCGATCGAGTCAATGCGGGCGACGTGCTGATTGTGTTGCGAGCCGACGACTTGGCAGCCAAAGCACAAGAGGCGCAAGCGAGCCTTGAGCAACTGCAACGCGCACGTCGCCCCCAAGCGCTGGCCGCACTGAGGCAGGCTGAAGCGCAGTTCGCCCAAACGCAGCGCGAAGTCAAACGCCGTCGCGATCTCTTTAAAGCAGACTCAATTTCGCGCGAAGTGCGAGAGCAGGCCGAGAACCAAGAAAACACCGCCAAAGAAGCGCTCGAACAAGCGCGCTTGTTGGTCGCCTCGCTTGAACCGGGTGCCTCAGAAGAAAATGTGTTGCGCGAGCGACTTGCCGCGGCCAAAGCCTTACTAGACAAGACAACTATTCGCGCCCAAGTCGCAGGCACCATCCTGACGCGCAATGTTGAGCCAGGCGACGCGGTGCAGCCCGTTGGCAAGGCCTTACTTGAAATTGCCCGCGCCGGCGATACCGAAATTTTGATCCCGCTCGACGAGCGCAATATCGGCAACATTGCGCTGGGCCAAACCGGGGTGTGCATTGCTGACGCCTACCCCAATCGTCCGTTCCAAGCCCGCGTCAACTTTATCTCGCCAACCGTCGACCCGCAGCGCGGCACCGTCGATATCCGACTCAAAATTGATCCGGTACCAGAGGGTCTCAAACAAGACATGACGCTGTCGGTAGATATTGTCACCGCCGAACGTTCAAACACGCTGGTGATCCCCAATGACGCCCTGCTCTCGGTGACCGGTTCTCAGGCACAAGTGCTTGCCGTGCAAAACGGTAAGGTCGTGCGCACGCCTGTAGAACTTGGTCTAAGGGGTTTAGCGCTGACTGAAATCAAGCAAGGCCTCAAAGCGGATGACTGGGTGTTGTTGGCCGCAAGCGCCAAAGAAGGCGCGCGGGTTCGCCTAGCGCCCCAACCTATCCCCGCGCACACCCAAGGCTTATCGTCGCGCAAAGAAACGCCTGTCAAGTTCAACTGACAATGTGGATTGAGTCAACCATTGCGGTGAAGTTTATGCGTCAAGGGCGCACGCAAACCGCATTGATCATGGTGGGGATTTCAGTTGGCGTCTCAGTCATTGTCTTTATTACCGCGTTGATCCTTGGTCTACAAAGCAACATCATTGCCCGTACGTTAGGTACACAGTCACACATTCGCGTGCAACCACCAGATGAAAAAAATATCATCGCTCCTAGCCGCGAAGGTAGCGTCGCCTTAGTGACTGAAGATAAGCGCGCACAACGCTTGCGCTCAATTCTAAATTGGCAAGACGTACGCGACACGCTCGGCACCCTACCTGAAATCAAAGCGGTATCGCCGGTCGTATCGGGCCCAGCCTTTGCCCGTAAGGGCGAAGTGTTTAAGTCGATTTCAATTCTTGGGATTGATCCACCGCGTTACGAAAAAATTATCCCCATCAGCACAGATATTATTTCTGGCAAGTTCAAAGTTGGGGCTGGCGATGCTGTCATCGGAAAAATTCTTGCCGATGATCTGGGCTTGCGAGCCGGCAATAAGCTGCGCATCGAGTCGGGTGATGGTCGTGCAGCGGTGGTGACCATCGCTGGTATTTTTGAGATTGGCGTACGGGATTTGGATGCGCGCTTTGTCTACGTGGATCTGAAGCAAGCCCAATCTCTATTGGGCCTATACGGTGGTATTAATCTGATTGATCTGACGGTGCAAGATCTATTCACTGCCAATCTCACGGCCGCCAGAATCTCACGCCTAACTGGGCTGAAAGCCGAGAGCTGGATGGAAACCAATGCGCAACTCGTCAATGCACTTGCATCGCAAAGCCTATCGACCTCAATCATTACTTTTTTTGTGGCCTTATCGGTCGCTTTTGGCATCGCCAGTGTGCTCGCGATCAGCGTCACTCAACGCACACGCGAGATCGGAATCTTGCGCGCGATGGGGATACGTCGTTCGCAAATATTGCAGGTTTTTTTACTGCAAGGTGCGTTACTGGGGCTAATTGGCTCGACTATTGGCGCGAGCTTCGGCTACTTGCTTGTCATGGCATTTAATCAATTTGGACCGAAGCTCTTTTACATCGAACTACCGACATATTTAATTGGTAGTGCAACTGCGATTGCCACCGTGGTGGGCATACTGGCAGCACTAGCGCCTGCTTGGCGCGCCTCACGACTAGATCCGGTGCAGGCGATTCGTTATGTCTGACGTCTCTTCACCCGTTTTGTCGCTGGTCGACGTTCGTAAGTCATATAACATCGGATCACCAAACGAAGTTGAGATTTTGCATGGTATCAACCTCACAGTACAAGAGCGTGATTTTTCGGCCTTGGTCGGGCCCTCGGGTTCAGGCAAAAGTACCTTGCTCAATATCATCGGCCTGCTTGATCAACCGACCTCAGGCGAGCTATACATTTTGGGTCAACCGACACGTGAGATGGAAGATGAAGCACGTACCGCACTACGCGGTCACACCATCGGTTTCGTCTTTCAGTTTCATCATTTGATCCAAGCTTTTACTGCGCTAGAAAATGTCTTGATGCCGTTAATGATCAAAGGCGGAAAGCCAAAACCCGAGTTTGTCGAACGGGCAAAAAATTTATTGGATGAAGTTGGCTTAAGCAATCACTTCAATAAAAAGCCGGATGAGTTGTCGGGCGGCCAGCAACAACGCGTGGCAATCGCACGTGCGTTGATCACGCGCCCTGCTCTA
>CALCPT010000476.1 GCA_937897265.1 uncultured Alcaligenaceae bacterium | reverse complement strand
CGTGTCGCAGACATGCTTCGTATGCTGGGAAAAGCTGAGGTCGATGACATTTTGCAAGAGCAGGGTAAAGTCGAGGTTGCCTGCGAGTTTTGCGGGTTGCCCTACAAGTTTGATGCGTTAGACACCGAGGCGCTCTTTCAAACAACAACAGTCTTGGGTAGCAAATCGGTTCATTGAACCGTGCACGCGACTAACGTCGCGCCAGTGTGAGCCCTACTTAAGCGCTGAAAGCGCTTAAGTGCATCAGCGCTTAAGCTTTAACGATCACTGGCACGCATAACTGATAACCAATACCCCACACAGCTTTAAGTGCGGGTTCGGCGTCATGTCCCGAGAGCGCTTCTAGTTTTTTACGTAGCCGACTGACGAGGCTCTCAAGCGCACGTTTACCCATATCAGAGGTACCACTTCGTTGGCTAAGCAACTCGCAGATCATATCGGTCTCTAACATGTGGCTAGGCGCTTGCGCCAAAGCCAGCAGTAGTGCCCGCTCACTGTTTGTTAAAAATGCTTTTTGCCATGGCTCTGCGCCGTAGATTGAGCGATCGCGTAAATCCAAGGTCCAGGCAGGCGTTTCGTCGATCTTTTTAACGCGCCGCGCTAAACTCAGCAACGTTAAGGTTAGCTCTTCGGGTGCCACGGGCTTACTCAAATAGACATCGGCACCTGCCTCATAGCCACGAATACGATCAGGCAAGGCGGTACGCGCAGTCAGCATCACAATCCCCATACTCGGAATGCTGCGTCGGATCCGACTTGCAATCGCAATGCCATCTTCGCCGGGTAACGACAAATCAAGCACCAACACATCCAGCGGCTCGGTCATGAGCAGTTCGTCTAACGACTTACCGTTTTGCACTGCAAACACTAAAAACCCTTGCTGCTTTAAATGAAAGTGAATTTCTTTGCGCAACAAAGGGTCGTCTTCCACTAAGGCGACTCGTATTTGTCCAGCAGTTTGGTTCATAGCGGCAACTCAACAGAAAAAAACACACGGTTATATTCAAATCTGTAACTGACAGAGCCTTTCAGTATTTCGCACAAAGATTTTATAAGTACCAGCCCAAGCCCTGTGCCGGGCTTATCGTGAGAGTAAATGCTACGGTAGTAGCGGGTAAATAGCGCAGCTGGATCCGGCGCGTGGTTGCTTTCAACTTCATTTGACACACTGCAGAGTAGCTTATCGGTCGACAGGGTGCTCACCGAGATTTCGATCTTCGTCGCGGCGGGCGAGTACTTCAGTGCATTGTCGATTAAATTACTGACAATTGTCGTAAATAACAACCGGTCTGTCTGAATGCTGATCTCTCGCAGTCCAAGAATGTTAAATCTCTCTGCTTGTGCGGCAATCAAGGGCAAGCTCTCGATCATTTCAAGCACCGGACACTTTTCGTAGCGCACGACAAAGTTTTTTTGCTCGATTGCATCTACCTGACCTACGCGGTCAATGACTTGGTTCATGTTGTCGATCGACTGCGTCATACTAGCAAATCGCTCGTCAAACTCGGCCGCGTACTCTGATTTGCCAAATATTGACTTCAAGGAACCGAGTGCCATCCGAATCGTTGCCAAGGGATTTTTCAGTTCATGCGACAACATATCGATCAGCGTGCTGCGTTCTTTCAACTGTCGCTGCTCATAATCAGTCTGCGCTTTCAGTGTGTTCAGTTCGAACATTGTTTGAAGCCATTGCTCTTGCTGCATTTTGCTGTAATCGAGCAACAATAAGTAAAGAGCAAGCGCGACAAGCAGACTGACCGCAGTTCCTGGAATTAAGGTCAACAGTGAGACCCCACTGTCATTCAGTAATAAGACCGCATCGACCCCCATCAAGAGACCCATCAGCAGCGCGCCAATTATCCAATACACTCTGAGTCGACCAAATAAGTGCTGACTCTTATAAATCGCCGCTGCGAAAACAAAAGGAGCTGTGAACAAAAATAGCCAATTCAGCTGCAGTAAATAGGGTTTAATTTGACCCGCAAAAACCAGACCAATTTGGACAAACCAAAACGCCAACCAGACGAAGCAATAATATCGAAACCACGGTCGCGTTAACCAGCGGCGCAACAACTCAAGACTCAAGAGCGTCGCGCATATCAGGCGCAGACAAAACGCAATCGTCAAGATTGGTGCGTAAAGTTCGGGCGACTCAGCAATCAATTCGCGCAGTGTGATGCCGTTTGAAAAGCAATACAAAAATAATGCGGATATCTGCGTTAAACAAAACAAGCCAACGAGTAAAGTGCGGAAACGAATGAGATAAATCGCGCTCCAGCCAATGAGCGTCAACAAGATTCCGATCTGAATCCCGTGCATCAGGCTTTTCGTGATGGTTTCATCCGCCAACCTGTCTGAGCTCAAGACTTTGGCAGAGACATAGAAACCATTCAGCGTATTGACACGCAAATAGTAGACGGGTTGATTGGCCCCAGCAGCTGGCAGCGTAAAACAATGCTGCCCAATCGAACATTTCAACTGCGCGGCTGGATGTTTGGCGCCGCTACGTTGCTGAATCCAACGCCCTTCTTCTTCATAATAGAGCTCTAACTCCGCTAGAAAATACGGGCCAACGACTAGCACCCAAGGCGTTTGTTGCTGAGCGGGGACTTGGAGCTCTATCTTGAGCCACCGTGTGGTCGGCTCGACGCTGCGGTTTAACAGTAAGTTAAACGGCGTGAAAACTTGACGGCTCGCGTCCCGGACATCCATGCGACGCGTTGAGTCAACATACATACTGATTTCGGGCTTCAACGAGTGAGAGGCAAGCGTAGCCGCTTGAGTTTTCAGTTGAAGGACGCCCTGCGATTGCGTCTGTGCTAGCGCCGTTCGCTGGATCAGCAACAAGGCGCTGACCAGCACTAAACAAAAAAAATACAACGCCCTTGGCCAAAGCCTGCGTTGACGCAAAAGTCTGAACTCAGGGCAAGACAAGGATAGCCTTACGTGTTGGCCAGGTACTCAATGGCGCTACGTACGCCCTTCGAGCCAACCTCGATAC
>CALCPT010000475.1 GCA_937897265.1 uncultured Alcaligenaceae bacterium | reverse complement strand
TGTCCATAACAGCTCGATTTTTTTGCACCCTGCGATCGTAGGGTTAGGTCATTTTTTTATTATTGAGCGCCATCAATTCAGATAACGAACGCAGCCGCAGCTTGTACATCATCTCTGATTTGTATTCTTTGACTGTTGATAAGCTAATTCCTAACTCTTCTACAAGCTCAGCGTTGCTGTACCCTTTTGCTAGCAAGCCAAATACTTGGCGCTCGCGAGGCGACAATGAAGCGAGCTTTTGTATGAACTCTGCCTGGCGAACGACCTCGCGTATTTTCTGAATATCGAGTTCGATCGCTTTAGCCACAGCACTCAGAAGACTCTCTCGGCTAAAAGGCTTAACTAAAAATTCGATTGCCCCCTGTTTCATTGCCATAATGGCTTGAGAAACAGTGCTTTCTCCACTGATAAAAACGAAAGGAATTTTTCTACTCTGTTCTAACAACTTCGTCTGTAACTCAACACCCGACATACTCGGCATCCGCACATCGGTGACAATGGTGGCAGGGCTGACATCAATAGGATGTTTGAGAAATTCTTGTGGATCACGATAAGGGTAGACTTGATATCCAACAAAGCTGAGAATTTCGACGATACTTTCACGCAAATCATCATCATCCTCAACCAAAAAGATGTGGCCGGACAACAAAGATCGACTGCCGTTTACAGCGCTGGGGACATTCATAAATCATTCATAAAAAATGAAGGCGTCATAGAGGCCAAGCCGATTTCTCTAAATACTTGGCACAAGGTTCAAATGACCAAGCCTCATCATGACAAAATCCGTGAGAAAAACATACCCGACGATAGTAGGGTATTTCTTCGAACCCGCTCTAATCAATCGTAATCTTCACCCCATCTACCTTCAGCAAATCAGCCAGCTTTTGAGTTTCATCCTTTAAAAACTGCCTGAACTCTTCTTGGGTACGTGGCTGCACGACCAGCCCAGTCCGGGCAATGGCCTGCTTGACCGCAGGGTCGGCAACAGCCTGCGCCAAGGCTTCATGCAACTGCTTTTGTACAGACGGCTCAACACCTTGTTGTGTCAAAAATCCGTACCAGGTGCCAAAAACCATATCGATGCCTAGCTCTTTAAAGGTAGGCACCTCGGGCGCATCCGGGTGGCGCTCAGCGGCGGCGATCGCAATGGCTTTGAGGCGACCGGCCTTCACATTGGTCATGCCAGTCGGGATATCAAAAATCCCCATCACCTGACCCCCGAATAAATCGTTTAACGCGGGCCCCATGCCTTTGTAAGGGACGTGGGTAATGTTGACTTTCGCAGCATTGGCAAAAAGTTCGGCCGCGATGTGTGCGCTTGAACCGTTACCTGACGAACCTAACACCAATCCCGCAGAGCTACTTTTCGCCAAGGCAATCACCTCGGATAAATTTTGTGCCGGTAGCTTGGCGTTGATATACAGCAGGCTTGGCGCAGTGCCAATTAAAAGCAAGGGTGCAAGTGAGCTTGGCTGATAGCCGAGATTATCTTTGAGTAATGGGTTAGACGTGTAGGCGTAGGCGACCACTAACAAGGTATAGCCATCTGCAGGGGCTTGGCTAACGTATTGCGTGCCGATGATCGTACCCCCACCCCCACGGTTTTCAGTGACAACCGATTGCCCCCACAATTGTGAAAGATAGTGTGCGATCGATCGCGCAAAAATATCGGTGCTGCCACCTGGCGGATAGGGCACAACAATGGTGACACGTTTTTCAGGAAATGCTGCGCTGCAAGAAAATACTACTAGCGCGAGGCCAACGGTCACCAACGTCTTGTTTACCCAAGACATCAAAGGCCTCGTTAAAGATGCCTTGGAGGGCACCCTGATGGGCATCGCTGAGAGTCTTTTCAAAGCGGCGGTGAATCGCGGCATGGTTTCTTCTTTGCAAAAACTCGCTTGGGCGGCCAAGAGAGCGTCAAAAAACAGGGCCTGACCTAGTCAAAAACAAGATCTTATCTATTATGATCAATCCATACTTGTGAGCAAGACTTTGAACCGCATCACGAGCAAAACCGACCGCCAATAAAAAGCACTCGGTTTGGACAAACATCAAACAAGAAAGAAATAGTAATTTGGACAAATACTAAGCACGAAAGCACTAGGATTTAAAAACTATTAAACCCCAAATCCCGCGATTATTTCGGAGACCGCTAATGAACTTCAAATTAAACACATTGCTTGCCGCCCTCGCCTTGGCCGCAAGTGTTACAGCGCAGGCGCAAAGCCCTGCCTCACCGCTCCCCACCGCAACCGCCCAATCGCAAGGCTTTTCGGAAGAAGGCTTAAAGCGTATCGACACCTTCTTCAAAAAAGAAGTTGCCGATAACCGTATGCCTGGCGCTGTCATTGCGGTCACCAAAAACGGCAAGCTTGTGATCTATGAAGCGTATGGCTATCGCAACAAGGCCACCAACACGCCGATGACCACCGATACGATTTTTGCCTTGGCCTCGATGACCAAGGTGATGACCACCGTGAGCGCGTTGACGTTTTACGAAGAGGCCAAGATGCCTCTGAACGCCCCTGTCGCGAATTGGTTTCCGCAATTCAAGACAATGAAACTTGGTGTGTTGGCGGCCGATGGCACCTTAACCACAGTACCCGCCAAGAAGCCTGTCACGATTCAAGACTTAATGCGTCACACCAATGGCCTGACCTACGGTGGTCGGGGCGCTACCGCCATCCATAAACAATTTCCGGCTTCATCGTCTAGCTCAGCAATGGATTTAGATGGCAAGCAGTTTATTGAAAAGCTCGCGTCGGCGCCCTTGTTGTACGAACCCGGTACGGCTTGGGATTATGGCTTTGGTTTGGACGTTCTGGGCTTAATCCAAGAGCAAATCACTGGTAAGACCTTAAGCGAAGTCATGCGCGAGCGGATCTGGAGCAAACTCGGCATGGTGGATACCGATTTTGACGTGAAAGCAAAAGATGCCAACCGCTTCGCGCAGCCACTGCCCAATGACACACTGACTGGCAAACCACAAAGCATGCCGATCTTGACCGCAAAACTCAAGTATGACTGCGGTGGCGGCTGCGCTTATGGCACGGCAGGCGACTACATTCGCTTTGGGCAAATGCTGTTGAATGGCGGCTCGCTCGAAGGTAAACGTGTGCTTGGCCCACAAACCGTTGCGTTCATGACCTCTAACCATTTAGACGCAGGGATTCAAAACCGCGTTGCGGTCACTGAGCCTGCGCGCGTCGGTTATGGCTTTGGCTTAGGCGTCGCAGTGCGTACCGAACGCGGCTTGTCTGCGATCAACGGCAACGTCGGGGACTTTTCTTGGAACGGCGCCTATGGCACCACCTTTTGGGCGGACCCCAAAGAAAACATGGTGGTGGTTGTCATGGCCGCAACACCGGGCGAAGTGCGTAAAGAGTATCGTGAAAAAATTAACGCACTGATTTATAGCGCGTTAGAGAAATAATCGAGCGGGGTGATTCTCGGTGTGGGGTATCGCACCGAGAATCACTGGCCGAATCAGCGGCCGGATCATCTACCTAGACTATTCACGATTTTTTCGATTGCTGCCCTTGCGTGTGTCGAATTGCGGCACTTCGGTGTGATCAACAATACACTGCGCAAAATTGAATGAAGGTCTCACCTGCTCTAAAGCTTCCGCCTCAACCCGACACTCTGTCATCAGCAATTCTTGCCAAGACTCAACGATGAGTCTTGCCATCTTTTGCAAAGCTTCCCAGGCGTCTTCAGGCGTTAACGA
>CALCPT010000474.1 GCA_937897265.1 uncultured Alcaligenaceae bacterium | reverse complement strand
CGACTCAGCTCTCAGGATCTAGATATCTCGGTCTGCCCCGTTAGATATCTAGGTCGTTGGACTTAGATATTTAGGCAGTTGGAGGTAGATATCTAGGTCATTAGACTTAGATATTTAGGGAGTTGGACGTAGATATCTAGGTCACTAGCTTAGATATCTAGCGTCTCTGCTGGCACGCTACAGACCAGTGAAATTAGTCAGGTTTGATATTTTTTTCGCGTATCAGGCGTGCCCACTTTTCAGAATCTTTTTTCAGTAATGCGCCAAGCTCTTGCGGAGTTGAACTTGTGGGCAATGTGCCCGATGCCAACAGACGTTGTTTAACGGCTTCGGTTTCAAGCGTGCGCTTGACTGCCGCATTGACGCGATTAATGATCTCAACGGGTGTGTCTTTGGTGGTGAACATCGCATACCAGTTGTCTGAATCCACACCCTCGATGCCGATTTCTTTAAATGTCTGCACATCCGGAAACAACGGGTGACGCGCTTCAGCAGCCATCGCGATGGGTTTAAGTTTGCCTGCGCGAATGTTGCCAATCAAACCAGGTACGTCACCAAAAAAGGCATCAACGTGTCCGGCCATCACGTCTGTGATTGCGGGTGCTGCACCTTTGTACGGCACATCCGCGAAGTTTGCTTTGGTGGCGGCACCTAGTAAGGCGGCCGCCAAGTGCGGCACACTGCCCATGCCCGAGTTGGCCATGGTCGTGCGGTTTTTCAAAGCATATTCAATAAAGTCTTTTGGCCCAGTGGCGGGGTGCTTGGGGTTGACGACTAACATCTCATCGTTACGCGCCACCAGTGATACCGGCGCCAAATCTACTTGTGGGTTGTAAGGCAGTTTCGGATAGAGGCTAGGATTAATCGCCACAGCGCCCGTGCTGCTAAACCAAAATACGCTACCGTCAGGTGGCGACTTGATCACGTACTCAGCCGCGATAATTCCGTTCGCACCTGGTTTGTTTTCAACGATCACCGTTTGGCCGAGCTCTTTGCCCAAGGTTTCGCTAATGTTGCGTGCCACAAAGTCATTCGGCCCGCCCGGCGGAAACGCCACAATCAGTCGTACAGTGCCTGTTTGCGCAACGCTGCAGGTGGCAATGCCACAAAAGGCGAGTGCCGTTAAGAGACGCCGCCAGGTGGGTTGAGGCAATGTCTGGGTGCTCTGCGTCGTTAGAGATTTTTTTGTCATGTTGATCCTTGAATCTATTTATACGATCTGCCTGCTCAGGCCTATGTGTTTCAACTGCAGCGTGCCGACATCCCGCCGTCTACCAAAATCTCTGTGCCGGTCACAAAGCGCGATTCTTCTGAAGCCAAATATACCGCCGCATTTGCCGTATCACGTCCATCGCCCATAAAGGGTAGGGGGATGCGTGATTGACGTTGTTCAAGCAGCTGATTAACGTCGCCGCCTGCGCGCTGACCGGCTAAGCGAAACTCAACCATTGGGGTGTGCAGCTGACCAGGGATGATTGTGTTGACTCGAATGCCTTTTTTGGCGTACTGCATGGCGACCACGCGCGATAACTGAATCACGCCGGCTTTAGTGGCCGCGTACGCGACTTGGGCCGAACCCGTCCAGCGAATCCCTGAGGTCGATGCAATGTTGATGATGCCGCCCGAGCCTTGTGCTTCCATGATGGGTAGGACGTGTTTACAGGTTAGAAATACGCTTTTTAAATTGCTATCGACTTGCGAATCCCAAACCTCTTCAGACATTTCAACGGGGCCACCCGCGGCCGAGCCGCCCACGTTGTTAACCAAGATGTCAATACGCCCAAAGCGCTTGATGCAAGCGTTCACAGCCTCAAGGATGCTGTCAGTTTTGGTCACATCGCAAAAGCTAGTTTCAATCTCGCTATGCGCAGCCTTCACGTTAGCGATGGTCTCTGCCATGCGTTCGAGCTCACGATCGACACCGTAAATCTTGGCGCCCTCTTCGGCAAAGCGTGTGGCGATCGCCCGACCATTGCCCCAGCCAGGGCCCACTGAACCCGCACCCATGATGAGAGCGATTTTTCCTTCAAGACGATTTGACATGTTCTTATCCTTAAGCTGAGAAGCGATACAAGCGCTGTGGGTTATCGACCATCAATTGGTGCAGTACATCTGGCTTGGGTGCAATCGCAGCTAGCGAGCTCACCAGTTCGCCATCATCTGGCACGTGGGTGTGGTTAGGGTGGGGCCAGTCGCTACCCCAGACACAACGGTCGGTGTAGTTGCGCACTAAGTAGTTGGCAAAAGGGATGCCTTGTTGATAGGGCGGCTTTGAATCGATGCGGTCAATGCCGCTCACCTTCACCATAAAGCCTGGCAGCTCTAATAACCGGCAAAAATCTTGAAAATGTGGGTGGTCGATCCCAAGATTGGCATCCACCCGACCCATGTGATCCATCACCACAGGCACGGCCGATTGCTTCAGCAGCGGCATGAGGTCTTTGGCATATTGCGCATGCAATTGAAGTTGCAGATGCATCCCAAGCGGCTCGAGGCGTTTGGTGAGGGCAATGATTTGCTCTGGGGTTTCATGCACCTTGTAGCCGGGCATAAAGTGAAACCGTAAACCCCTAAAGCCAACGCTGGCCAAGCGCTTAAGCTCGGCGTCGGTGACGTCGATTTGTACCAGTGCTACGCCCAGATATCGCCCCTTGGCGGCCTGCATGGCGTCTTCAACCACACTGTTGTCATAGCCGTGTAGCAGGGTGTTGACGATGACGCAGCGGTCAATGCCTAGTTTTTTGTGTAGGGCGAAGAGGGTTTCTTTGGGAGCGTCAACGGGGGTAAAGCCACGCGATTCGGCGTACGGAAACCTGCTGGCAGGCCCGAAAATATGCACGTGCGAGTCGGTGGCGCCTGCCGGGAGTTTGATTTTTGCGTCAGACGGGGTGCGAGAAAAGGTCAAAATCGGTTCAGTCATGGTGCGTCTCGATTGTTGTAATGGGCGTTGGCTTGTTTGTAGCTATTTTGACATAGGGCGAGGTGCACGTTACATAAACAAGGTTAGGCTCACCAAGCTGCGAAGTCAGGCAAAAAATGTTAAGATCTAGGTCTTTGACGAATTTGCCCAAAAATGGCGCATTAGCTCAGCCGGTTAGAGCGACGGAATCATAATCCGCAGGTCCCCTGTTCGAATCAGGGATGCGCCACCAGTAAAATCAACGACTTAGCCCAACTTACAAGGTTGGGCTTTTTTGTTTGCTACCAACGGCAACACAGCATGGCTGTTCGTGGCCTCAGCATATCGCGAAAACGTGCGCATTGAGGGCATCATGCAGCCACCTTTTAGGTGCGCCAAGCACACAATTCAATATTTCGGGTTTGCCTGGGATTTCCTGACGCTGGTGCACGGGGATTGCTCCAACAGGCACCCGTTCTGCGTAGGCCTTCATAGCAGTCTTGTGCTTTACGATAGGTTCCGCCATTCCAACAAAGCTGAGCCACGCCGCCCGCTCTGAATAAATAACCAAACACGCCATTGCGGGCGGTGCGTTGTTCATAGCCATAGCAATTTGTTGTCTCAGCGCTACGGCCGTTGGGGCACGCAATCAGTAGTCGCAGATCGTCAAAGCTATCACCCCGGGCGTCACTGCTGAAATGACAGGGGCTGTTCATGACGGTGGCGCCGTCGATCTTGAGAGAACATCTTGCATTTAGCCTTCGAGAGTCGGCGTGCGCATTGAAACCCGTCAAGGCAAAAACCAGTACAGCGGCAAGCAAGGCGGCAAATCTTTGCATAGACGTGCATCTCTCTCGATAAGTGTCTGACGGTCTTAAATCAATAAATTGGTCCATACGCAGCATCGTTTACTTCAAATTTTTGATGCTGCGTGTTTCGATCAACCACAAAGCCTATCTTTTATGCGTAACAGAAATGACGCAGCCGGCATCAAGGGGATGCCAAGCAGGAAGGTCGGCCACCTCAGTGACTACCATCCTGAAGGAAGGTAGTGTGCCCTGATAGGTTTCAACACCATTTGCCCCAACTGTTTTGCGTCGCTCAAATCCACTCACAACACAAGTCCGGTTCGGGGTGCTGGAATCGACATTAAAAGATGGGTAGTTGTTGGCGGCTTGTCGACCCGGCGAGACGGTGATCATCTTTTCATTTTGGCTTGCTGTCGCTGCCTCAGATGTCACAACAAGCACGGGCTCTTTAGTCTGGGTCACGCGCACGGCGGATGAGGTGTCAACGGTTGGGCTAGATGTTGCCGTACGACTCGACGACTGAGTTGATGACGTTGATCCGACAGCGACAGTGCGGCTCAAAGGCTGCGGCCTTGGCGTGACATACGGCGTGGCTGGGACTGGTTGATTGCTGACTGAAGTCACCGGCATTGGCTTATTGGGTGCAACGTGGCGTGATGGCGGTGAACCAACTGTAGGCGGGACATTCATGACCACAGGCACGGGCACGGGCACGGCAACTGGAACCTGCTGCGGCACCATCGGAGGTGGCATGTCCGGTGCGGTCTGCTGCTGCACAACAGGGGGGATCAGCATAGGAGTCAGCTGTGGTGTGGGAGTAGGGGGCACTGCAACTGGAACCTGCTGCGGCACCATGGGAGGCGGCATGTTCGGTGCGGTCTGCTGCTGCGCGATAGGCGGGATCAGCATCGGTGTTTGCTGTGGTACCGGTGCTGGGGGAGCCTGCGGTGGCACCATCACTGGAATTTGCTGCGGCACCATGGGAGGCGCCATTTGAGGTGCCGTCTGTTGCACGACCGGCGGAACCAGCATCGGGGTCTGCTGAGGTATCGGAGCGGGCGGAGCCTGGGGTGGCGCTACAACCGGCGCAAATTGCGGCGTTGTCACGGGGGTAGCCGTGATAGAGGCGACCGGAGGAACTCCGCTAGGCATGACGTTCGTGGTGACAGTCGGTGCCGCTGGGCCAGGGCTCAGCACGGGATCGGCTTTAGGTCCCTCAATAGGTGCTTTTGGCGGCAGCGTTGATACAGGAGGCTGACTGGGTGGTTTTTGATTTGATGTTTGGATTGTCGGAGAGCCAACCTGGGCTGGATGTGTTCCGCTGACTTGCCCCGTCGTTTGACCAACGCTACCACTAGTCGGTGCAGGGCCACAGTTCAAGCCGCCTCTTCCCTGAGCGCTGGCCGCATTACAGCTTTTTGCGGTGACAACAGGACTGAACATAGTGGCTGCGCATGAAACCATTAGCGAAGACAAGAGAACTGCGTTAGCCTTTTTAGCGATTGTCATTTGATCACCAAGCTTGTGTAAATTGAACCCAAACAGCGGGTGAATAAGCCGGCGTCGAATAGCCAGCAACCAAGGGAAGACCAACCCAGGCGCGTATCGAAAAATTTTCTTGTGAACGGGTCTGTACACCTAATCCAACTGATGCAAGAGTTGCCTGGTTCAGCATTCCGGGTACGGGCGTATTTTGTTTAATCCATCCGGCATCTACAAAAGCAAAGGGGGCAATTGAGTCAAAATATTTTGCACCGAGATGAAAGAATTGACTAACCTCTGCCGTGGCAGCTACGCCGCTGTCACCAATCAACTCTGCATAGCCATAGCCGCGTAATCTAGAGCGATCACCTACAAAGTACTTTTCAGTTGTTGGTACGCTCGAGGTCGTGAGCTGGGCGTTTGCTTCTAGCCTTAAGCCTAATCCCGCTGATAAATTGTTCAAAGGTGTTGTGTACCCCGCACCCAAGCGAACGTGATAGAAGCTAGTGTCGCTTATAACCTGCGGACCGTAATATTGTTTGTCAGCAGTACCGCCTGTTAGCGTCACGCCGGCTCTGAATGTCGATCCGTCGTTGGAGTTATTGCTGTAAACCAAATACTGTCGCAGTACCTCCGCCTTGGTGTTATTCATCCCAGTCAGTGAGTTCTCAAGCGCGGAGTACCCAATCTCTGACATGGTGTACAAAAAGCTATGTGCATCGCGATGGATCGGATAACCCAAAACAACGTTTGCCAAAAGAGTATTTTGAAATAAGTTTTTCGGCGATTGATCTGCACCCGTATAAAGATTGCGAGTCAAGCCTGTACCAACTGTTCCCTCGGCATACCAACCGTCAGATCCTATCGGCGTTCGATACGTCAACGTACCAAACACACCGCTCCAGTTATTGTTGAAGTCAGAACTCGGTAAGACATTCACTCTAAACATGTCTCCCTGTTTGAAGGTCGAATAGACCTCTTCGGATAAGACCGCGTAGATTCCTTTTCCAAAATTTCGCGGCAGATTGTCCAGCGAGAGGCTTCCTCGTTGTTTAGTTGTTTTGACTGCAATTTTTAGTACATCATCGCCACTGCCTTGCGATGAAACGAATTCAGTCGTGAGTGCGACGCCGGCTAAGTCTTTCGCGAGCATGATTCCACGTTCAAAGCGTTCAAGCGTAATAGGGCCTTCGCCAACTGCAGTATTGACGTAGTCTTTAATCGACTGAGCTAGCTCTGGAGATGCACCAGCAATCTCAATTTTTGAAATTTGACCTTCGTGGATTTTGAGTTCAGCCTTGCGACCTGAGTGAGTCACTTTGACATCAATCAGAAAATAGCCGTCCTCTCGGTACATCAATTGAATCGCTTTGGCGATTTCTTCCAGCGTTAACTCGGACGAATGCTTGACCGCATGCTCAATCGCAAATAGCCAAAGATGCTGTGGTTCGTAGACAGTGACGCCAGTTAAATGAATGCTTTCATATCCCTGAGGATTTGTCATCACTGCGGCAGTTTGCGCGCGCGAACTCACTGCAGTGGTAATTAAAAG
>CALCPT010000473.1 GCA_937897265.1 uncultured Alcaligenaceae bacterium | reverse complement strand
TACACAGGCGAAGACACTCTTTCCCTACACGACGCTCTTCCGATCTTGACTTTCAAAATGCCCGCCAATTACTGCAAGCACTAGGTCGGCGCACCGCAAAACGCCGCGTCAAGTATGCCGAGCAACCCTATCCCGAGCGTTTTCATCAGGTGCGACTGGCACGCGCGCAACGAGCCCGAACGCTCGGCATGTTGCTGCTGACTTTCGAACCTCACCATGCCCTAACCCTGCGCCGTGCGCCTGAGGTGGCAACCGCCTGCCTGGCAGCCCACGGTGACAATGCCGAACCCTACGTGATGCCCATGACTGAATTGTTGGGTGTCATCAGCGCCTATGAGTGGCGCAAAAAAGGGGTCGAGGTACCCGCTTTGCAAGACCGCATTCATCCTCACTATGGGGTGTTCGCGCCGATTCGTTCAGAGTATCTGGATCTGGTGAGTCAAGCTTTTCGGGCCAGCCCACTTTCCATTACTAGCGCGTTTGACATCGGCACCGGCACGGGTGTTCTTGCGGCCTTGTTAGTCCAACAGGGCGTCAAGCGCGTAGTCGGCACCGACACCAGCGCACGCGCCTTGTTATGCGCGCAAGACAACATTAATCGCTTAAACATGGCCAAGCACATCACCTTGCAACAAAGTGATTTGTTTCCTGAAGGTCAGGCGGATTTGATCGTGTGTAATCCTCCCTGGCTACCCGGACGCCCTGCCTCAACGCTTGAGCAAGCCGTCTACGATCAAGACCAGCACATGCTGTTGGGATTTTTATCGGGGCTAAGCAAACATCTGACGCCGAAAGGTCAGGGTTGGTTGATTTTGTCGGATTTAGCTGAGCATCTTGGCTTGCGCAGTCGCGCCGCCCTGCTCGCCGCGATTGAGCGCGCGGGCCTGGTGGTACTTGAGAGACTCGATACGCGGCCCGTTCATCCTAAAGCGAAAGAAGAAGCTGATCCGCTCGCTGATGCCAGACGCGCTGAGGTCACTTCGCTTTGGAGGCTTGCTGTTAGCGAATGAACTCAGGTTCAGCCTGATGCACTGACCGTGATGCTGACAAAGCTTGCTCGAGGTCGGCATCGTCAATACGCGACGATGTCGACGCACACTAAGCCGCTGGGGGTCGGCGAGCCGATTTGGGGCGAAAGCCTTTGACCACGGCATCATGCGTTTCAATATAGGGGCCGCCGATCAGGTCAAGGCAGTACGGCACAGCGGCGAAGATACCCGACACCACCACGCTGCCGTCTTCACGCTTTAAGCCCTCAAGGGTTTCACTAATGGCCTTGGGTTGCCCAGGCAGATTAATAATCAAAGCAGCGTGGCCTTCGATCTCGCGCAACACAGCCACCTGGCGCGACAAGATCGCAGTGGGAACAAACTGTAAGCTGATTTGCCGCATCTGTTCGCCGAACCCTGGCATTTCGCGAGTCGCCACGGCTTGCGTGGCTTCGGGCGTGACGTCACGCCGCGCCGGGCCTGTGCCGCCCGTTGTCAACACGAGGTGACAACGCTCGACATCCACTAATTCGATCAACGCCGCTGAAATCTCTTTCGCTTCGTCTTGAATCAGGCGCGATACCGTGCGAACCGGTGTCGACACAGCACGCTCAAGCCAGGCCTGCAACGCAGGGATACCTTGGTCTTCGTAGACACCTTTCGAGGCCCGATCAGACACCGAAACGATGCCAACACGCAAGGTTTCTGAAGTCGCTATGGTTTGCGTCATAAATTTACCTAAACAAGAGCGGTCAAATGAGCCCGTAATTTAACCGAATGCGCGAAAACCCACCCCGTTCAGGGGGGGGTCGCAGGAGACATTCAAGCGTACCGCGTACTGACACTGGATGACCGCGCGCCAACCGCGCGAACAGCAACCGCCAGACGCATGACCCTTAAGAAGACGATCCACAAAGGCACGAGCCGCCTAGTTTGAACGAACTTGAGCCACATATCTTCTTTATTACAAGTAACATACACGCACTTTCACGGACGGCTACCCTATGTTTGATATCTTTACTGGACTCACGCCCTGGGTCACTGTCAGTCTCATTTTGGCTCTGACCTTTGTCTTGGCCTTCGAATTCATCAATGGTTTTCACGATACGGCAAATGCCGTGGCCACCGTGATTTATACCAAAGCCATGCCAGCTCACTTAGCTGTCGTTGCCTCAGGTATTTTTAACTTTTTGGGCGTCTTACTAGGCGGTGTTGGCGTGGCCTATGCCATTGTCCACCTGCTGCCCGTCGAACTGCTCATCGATGTCGACACCGGTCGCGGCCTAGTGATGGTGTTTTCGATGCTCACTGCCGCAATCGCCTGGAACTTCGGCACCTGGTTTTTTGGGATCCCAGCCTCAAGCTCGCATACCCTGATTGGTTCAATACTGGGTGTCGGCCTGGCCAACGCTTGGGTCACTAGCGCCCCATTAAGCGAAGGGGTGAACTGGCGCAAAGCCAGTGAAATCGGAATGTCACTAGTCGTGTCGCCGCTAGTCGGGTTTCTCATTGCGGGTTTATTTTTGATTTTGCTCAAATACTGGTGGCCCCTCTCAAACATGCATGTGACCCCCAATCAGCGCCGTGAACTCATCGATAAAAAACGCCCACCCTTCTGGAACCGTGTCGTACTGATCATGTCGGCAATGGGGATGAGCTTTGTGCATGGCTCAAACGATGGGCAAAAAGGCATTGGCCTGATTATGCTTGTGCTCATTGGTATTGTTCCCGCCAAGTTTGTACTCGACGTCACTGCAACGCCCTACGAAATTAAACGCTCTTATGATGCTGCGCAGCACCTGAGCGATTTTTACGAGCGCAACACCCACACGCTGGGCGAATTTTTAGCTCTCAACCAAGCAGACCGTCTCAATGACTTACCCAAGGTCTACCGCTGCGACCCAGCCACCACCATGGCCACCATCACTGCCCTGCGCACCACTTTGACGGGAGTGCGCGACTACGCCACACTCAGCTCTGAAAAACGCATTCAAGTCAGGCGCTATCTGCTGTGTCTGGATGACACCGCTCGCAAGGTTGCTGCACGACCTGGTTTGCCTGCGCGCGAAAAATCCGACTTACAAAAACTTCGCAAAGACCTAGTTTCCACAACGGAATACTCGCCCTTTTGGGTGATCCTGTTGGTCGCGCTCGCCTTGGGTATCGGCACCATGATCGGCTGGCGACGTGTGGTCAAAACCGTTGGTGAAAAAATCGGTAAACAAGGGATGACCTATGCGCAAGGCATGTGCGCACAAGTCACCGCCGTGCTGGCGATTGGTTTTGCAAATTTGTATAGCTTGCCGGTGTCTACCACTCATGTATTGTCATCGGGTGTCGCAGGCACGATGGTTGCAAACAAAAGCGGTTTGCACAAAAGCACAGTGCGTACGATTTTGACGGCGTGGGTCTTAACCTTGCCGGCTGCAATGCTGCTGTCGGCTGGTTTATTCTGGAGCGCGTCAAAACTCTTTCTTTGATCAATTAATTCAGCGGCTATTACTCCAAACTTCGTATAGCTTTCTAAACGCGCTATCCAACAAAAAGCCTAACAGGCCAATCAACACGACCGTTGCCATCAACTCGTGATAGGCCAACCGGTCACGCGTATCCAAAATAAAATAACCCAGCCCCGCCGACACACCCAGCATTTCGCAGGGCACCAGCACAATCCAGACAATACCGATTGCCAGCCGCGTCCCAGTCAATACGTGCCCCAAAATGCCAGGGATGATGACACCTTTTAAGGTCTCCCAACCAGTCGCCGACAAGCTTTTAGAGAGCTGTAACCAGCGCCGATCAAGCTGACGCACACCAGCAAGCGTGTTAAGCATGATGGGCCACATCGCAGCAAAGGCCAATAAAAAATAAACGGGTCGATCACCAACGCCAAAGGCCATCACGGCGATCGGCATCCAAGATAAAGGCGAGATCATTCGCAAAAACTGAAACGCTGGTGATAGCGTGGCATTAGCAGCTGCCGAAGCGCCTAGCAATAAGCCCAGAGGCACACCAACAAGCAAGGCCAGCCCGAGCCCAACCGCCACACGCTGCAAGCTGACTGCGATGTGAAGCCAAATCTCGCCGCCTTGTAGCAACGTGACAAGAGTGAGTAAAGAGGGGCCAGGCGCGAAGCGCTGCCCCATCGAGCCTGGCGCTGAAAAAGGCACCGTCAATAGCCACCACACTCCAAGCATGAGTGCGATGCCCGCAAGACCCTGCACCACCCCACGAATAGCGTTTGTTTTTTGCGGAGGTGCCATCAGACTTCGATTAATTCTGTGCGTGCATAGCCCGGTGCTTGACCAAACTTGCCCATGCCGCCTGCGGCCTCAATCGCGCGCTTCACAAAACGGTCATCCACCAACTGCGTAGCAGCTGTTTTGCCATCGAGCGTTGCCAAAAAACTCTTATCCGCCTCGATCACTGTATTTTGTAAGCGTGCGACGAGCTCTTCGGTATAGCTAGGATAAGGGTAAGGCTGAAAGTCGATGCGCTTATCTTGCCAATCGGCATGACGAATCGCTTTAGACGACAAATACGACTCGCGATCGCTCGCAACGGGCGCCAGCACCTTAGTCAATACCGGTAAGGCATGCGGCGTGTAACGGTTCACGCCTTCTTTGGACAGCAGTTGAGCTGTCTCAGCCCGATTGTCACGAATCCATAACTGAGCACGCACAATCGCATCCACCACTTTCTGCGACCACTCTGGACGCTGCTCAAGATCGCGCTCGTGCATGAACACAGTGCAACAAGCGTGGTTGCGCCAAACATCACCGGTGAAGCGTAAGACCTTGCCAATGCCCATCGTTTCAGCGATCGCATTGAAGGGCTCGGCCACGATATAGCCTGCGATGTTGCGTGACGCCAAGGCGGGCGGCATATCCGCAGGGGCCATCACCACCAGATTCACCTCGTTGGCTGCCGGCTGCCCTTGCTTGCGTGACACGGGCGTCAAGCCTGCATCGCGCAGCATGGCCTGCAAGACCACGTTATGAATCGAATACCAAAAAGGAATCGCAACCGTTTTACCGCCTAAGGCTTTCAGATCATTAATCTCTGGCAGTACTGTCAGGCCTGAACCACCAACGTGGTTCCAGGCGACAACCTTGGCGGGCACCTTGCTGCCAAAACGCGCCCACACCGTCATCGGCGATAACAGATGCACGACATTGACCTGACCAGCAATAAAGGCTTCGATCAACTGCGCCCAGCTACGCAGCATCGTTGGTTTTTCAACGTCAACGCCAGCGTCTTTAAAAAATCCGTTGTGATGCGCCACCAACAAAGGCGCTGCATCGGTGATCGGCAAATAACCAATACGCACCGGTCCATTGGCAGCTGGTTGCGCCTGAGCGTTAAACGCAGACAAGAGTGGAGCAGCACCCGCAGCGGTGAATAGACTTGCTAATTTAAGCATCTCGCGACGCGAGACATGTTCAAGACACATTGACTAATTCCTTAAGAGCAGAGTGCGCCTGCGCTCGCGCTGGCTTCGGATGCAACGCACGTTGCAATGTTCGTAAAATTTCAATGCGTAACTGGCCTAGCTCTTCAACGAGATCTTCACGTGGCTGCGAGTACGCCAGGTGCCACTCGCCTATACAGTGAGCAGGTGCACCACCCAAGAGCAAGATACGATCTGCAACCTGTAAGGCCTCGTCGATGTCGTGCGTGATTAACACCGCTGCGGTGCCCAAATCTTCACGCAAGGTCAGCAATAGTTTTTGCATGGTGGCACGAGTCACTTCATCCAGCGCCCCAAACGGCTCATCTAGCAAAATCACCTCGGGCTGTCTGGCTACGCAGCGCGCAAGCGCGGTCCGTTGCGCCATGCCGCCCGACAACTCTGAAGGCATCAATAACCGCGCATGTTCTAAACCCACTTCACTGATGGCAACATCGACGCGTCGTTTTTTTTCGGCTGCCGTCAAACGTGGTTGATGTTTGAAATCCAAACCAAAGCCGACGTTTTTTTCAAGTGTTAACCAAGGAAGTAGGCTGGGATCTTGAAAAGCCATCGCAACACGAGGGTGGGTGCCGGTCATTGGCTGGCCATCCACCAAGACAGAGCCTTGAGTGGGCTGTTGCAAACCCGCCAACACACGTAGCAAACTCGATTTTCCAACACCACTGGGGCCTAAAATCGCTACGATTTCGCCGGCGGCAACCGAAATATCCAGCCCATCAATTAATGGCGTAGCCCCGCCATATTGCAGACCAAGGCCTTTAGCCTCTAAGACGTAGTCGGGAAGTTTGGTAATCGGCGCAAGCATCTCAATCCAGCCTCATCATCCCCGCCAAGCGGGTTGGGACTGGAAGTTTAAGGCGGCCTCTTTATTTCTTAAACGACTAATGTGTCATTTGCTTATAACCATTGAGACTCGTTTACTGACTGCTACCCTCAAGAGTGATTGACTTATTAGCACCCTCAAGAGTCATTGACTTATGACTACCCACGAGCGTCATTGACTGATTAGTCTTGTTTCCTGTTAGGGGTGAGATCAAAAGCCTCTCAATTGCAATCTTAAGTCGCGTACCTCTTGCATTAAATCTGCCATTAAAGCCGCGGCGTCCAGGTTGACTTCAAAATCGCGCTGCAGCCGTGCAACTTGTCGCGCACGAGCCACCGCAGCGCTCGCAAAGACCCAACCCTCAGGCGGGGCACTCTGCCTCAGTGCTGGTAATACGCCGTGTTCAACAAGTGTCATCACCCACTCAATCTGTTGTTCGCAACACTGCGCTAACTCATGGATGGTGACAGGTGCCTGGTCGTCAACAACGACCGCAGTACAAATTGTAATTTGGGTCATGCTGATACTCCTAGATGGGCGCGCGGATTGAAAGCCGCTGCTTTTGCCAATTGCTCATAAGCGGCACGCGTTTGCTCGTTCTCTGCCACAGGCCAAACGATGTCGAGTACCAGGTACAAATCACCGGGTGGGTCGCCAGGCAAACCCTTACCCCGCAAGCGTAACTTACCGCCCTGTTTGCTCCCTGCAGCGATATTGACTTCGACTTCTCCGGCCAGCGTCGGTGCGTGCACCTTACCGCCTAGTGCGGCCTCCCAAGGCGTCACAGGAAGTTTCATGCTCAGGTCGCGACCATTGCTCTGGTATAGCGGATGCGCAGCAAAATGTACGGTTAAGAATAGATCTCCCGGTGCGCCACCGCCTTCACCCGGCATCCCCTGACCCGCTAAACGAATCATTTGCCCGGCTTTCACTCCTGCGGGGATCTTGACACTCAGCGTGCGATTCACCATATGAGGCCGCCCCTGGGCATCAAGTTGCACAGAACGCAAGCCTAGTTCGCGGGTTGCGCCCGCAAAACTATCTTCAAACGAAATCTCGATATCAGCGTGGTGATCTTCGCCGCGCAACGGTTGCGCATGGCCTTGACCTGAGTCAAAACCTTGACCTCGCCCCTGAGCGCGGCGCTGTTGCTCAGCCTGTTTAAACAAGCCCGCCATAAAGTCTTGAAACTCAGCCTGATTAGGCCCCTCGCCTTGCGCGCCTGAAAACTCAAACCCTCGATCCCAGCCGGGCCCCGGGCTCGCACCGTTTGGCCCAGACACGCCGGCCGCTAAACCATCGTAGGCGGCACGCTTTTCAGTATCTTTAAGAACTGAGTAAGCCTCGCCAACTGCCTTGAATTGCTCCTCAGCCCCAGCTTCTTTATTGACATCTGGGTGATATTTACGGGCCAGCTTGCGGTAGGCTGCCTTAATTTCTGCTTCGGTGGCTCCGCGCGCTACACCGAGTGTTTCGTAGTAGTCCCTGAATTTCATAATTCCAATGAAGTCCTGATTAGATCAATAAGCTTAATTCTACAGTCCTCTAGCTTGATTTCTAGCTTCTTTTGTTCAAAGAAAAAGCGGGCCAGAAGCCCGCTTGGTATTGCACTAGGTCTGAGGCTGTTGTTAGCTCATAACACCAATTTGCCAAGGTACGAATTCATAATCCCCGAGGCCCAATAATTCACTTTTAGAGGCCTCCCCTGAGGCAGTTCTGAGGAACAGTTCAAATATGCGCTGCCCCATCTCTTGAACCGAAACCGTCCCATCCAAGATTTCACCGCAATTGATATCCATATCCTCAGTTAGTCGCTCATACATCGGGGTGTTAGTAGCAAGCTTGATACAAGGCGCTGGCTTTGATCCAAACATGGAGCCACGCCCTGTAGTGAATGCAATCAAGTTAGCTCCACCGGCAATCTGACCGGTAGCTGAGACAGGATCAAATCCAGGCGTATCCATAAAGACAAAACCTTTGGCTGTCACTGGCTCTGCATATCGATACACTTCCATCAGCGGTCCGGTACCGCCTTTCATAGAGGAGCCGAGTGATTTTTCAAAGATATTGGCTAGACCGCCGATTTGATTTCCGGGGCTGACTTGCCCATTGATTTGTACATCGCGACCAACGGAATATTCATCTTTCCACCAACGAATACGCTGAATTAATTTTTCACCAATGGCTTTGCTCGCAGCTCGGCGGGTCAGTGTATGTTCAACGCCATATATCTCTGGTGTTTCAGAAAGAATGCCCGTACCACCATGGCGCGACAAAATATCAATCGCTGCTCCTAATGCTGGATTCGCGGTAATGGAAGAGAAGCCATCCGATCCGCCACATTGCAAGCCGACACACAAGTGACTTGCAGAAACAGTTTGCCGTTTCGCTTGATTGGCTTGGGGTAGAAGTGCTTTGACAGCCTCAATTCCTGCTTCAATAGTTTTGCGTGTGCCACCAGTCTCTTGCATGATGAAGGTGTGCAAGGTGGAGTTTTCTTGTAATGCTTCTTGCTCCATTAAGCCTTTAAGCTGATTGCGCTCGCAACCCAGGCCAATGATCAGGGCTGCAG